>JAHDCM010000444.1 GCA_020629895.1 Bacteroidota bacterium | reverse complement strand
CAAAAACATCCCGCTTATTTTTCCTACCAAGTATATCATAAAGTACTTGCTAAGTTACAAACCGAAGCCGTAGAAGACTTTCGCATCGACTTTGAAGATGGCTTTGGAAATCGCTCGAATGAGGAAGAAGATGAAACAGCCATGCGGGCAGCAAAAGAAGTGGCAATTGGTATCGAAAAAGGAAGTCTACCTGCCTTTATCGGTATCCGTATTAAGCCCTTTACCGAAGATATGAAGGAACGTGGATTACGTACACTCGACCTTTTTGTGAGTACCTTAGTTGCTGAAACAGGAGGCAAATTACCCGCTAATTTTGTGGTCATGCTACCCAAAGTCACCATCCCCGAACAAGTCACAGCTCTTGTAGCATGCTTCGAATTATTAGAAGAAGCACTAAGTCTACCACAAGGTACCCTCAAAATGGAAATGATGGTTGAAACCACGCAATCCATTATGGATAAAGACGGTACTAATCCACTCATGCGATTTATTGACGCGAGTCAGAAGCGTTGTATAGCGATGCATTTTGGCACCTACGATTATACGGCATCTTGTGGACTTACTGCCCAGTATCAAGAAATGGATCACCCTGTTTGTGATTTTGCCCACCACGTTACCAAAGTAGCTCTAGCCCATACAGGTATTTGGCTATCCGATGGGGCGACCAATACAATGCCGATTGGCCCACATCGAGGAGATGACCTGAGTGAAAAACAACAAGAAGAAAATGCCGACATTGTACATCGTGCTTGGAAAAAAGGCTATGATCACATTCGTCACTCGCTGTGGAATGGCTACTATCAAGGTTGGGATTTGAACCCAAATCAGCTACCGATGCGCTACACAGCGGTATATGCCTTCTTCCTAGAAAGTTATACCGAAGCCGTTCCTCGATTACGCACCTTTGTCGAAAAAGCAGCACGGGCGACCCTTATCGGTGATGTATTTGATGATGCTGCTACTGGACAAGGACTACTTAACTTTTTCTTGAAAGCCTTGAATAGTGGTGCCATTAGTGAAGCGGAAGTATTGGCGACAGGATTGACACTCGAAGAAATTCGTAGTCGATCTTTTAAGTTTATACTAGAGAATAGGAGATAGCTCCAAATACCAAATATGATGATGCGCTCCTACTCCCCAATAATTTTTTAAAATTAATTGTGGAGTACCTAATTGTTGTTGCCAATATACTTGCGATTGCTTAAAACCACAATCTAGGCAATAATAGGCGACTTGGTTATACTGCAATATTTCGATGATCCGTTGAAAAAGCAAACTGCCAATACCATTTCGCTGAAAAGCAGGAAGGATATAAACACTTTTTATCTCGCGGGTATTTGCCACATCATACTTTAAATGCGTCTCAATAATTGGATTAGGCTTTCCATGAGCAATGATACCTACCATTTGATTGGCAACAAAACCTACTAAAAAATATTCGTCAAGGCCTCCACTTTGAAAATCTTTTTTTAAATAAGCCAATAATCCATTAACTTCATCTTGCACAAACTGATCATTAAAAATCCCTTCCTCCTGAAAGGCTTTTTCAATCGTCATATATAATAGTTGCTTAATCGCTCTAAAGTCCGTTTCTTGTGGTCGTCTAATTTGTAGATCCATTTTATCAATCATTATGGGCTTATATTCTTTTATTCAAAGTAAGTTACAAGAAAATCAGCAAGTCTACCTCCTCCACGTCGTACAAAGTACAGGTAGTTCGCCAGGTCGAAAAGACTTTCAAATGGCAATAGCCAGTGATGGTCGTTTTGAAGGAACCATTGGTGGTGGAATCATGGAACATAAATTGGTAGAATTAGCCCGCCATCTGTTACAAGCCCCTCCTACTCCTCAAAATTTTATCAAATACCAACACCATCACAAACAAACCAAGCAAGACCAGTCAGGCATGATTTGCTCTGGACATCAAACCATTGCCTTTATATACCTCTCCCCTACTGATCTACCACGCCTCCAAACCATTCAGCAATATCAAACAAAGCAACAAGCTTATCGCCTCCAATTGCAAGCAAGCGGGATTCGAGTAAGTGAAGACCTTGATACACCTTGTAGCAAACAATTAACAGGTGAAGATTGGATCTACGAAAGTGTACTCGGTCAACATAAACGCGTTCATATTTTTGGAGGTGGACATGTAGGTTTGGCCCTTTCTCAAGTCCTTTCTTTACTAAATTATCACATTCATATCTACGATGATCGACCTAATTTAAACACCCTCCAACAAAATCAATGGGCGCATCAGCAACAAATCATTGACTATTCAAAAATTAAAAACTATATCACCTTCTCACCGCAAGACGCTGTCGTAATTGTCACCTTTGGTTATCGCTCTGATAAAGTCATTTTAACACAACTCTACCAAGAGCCACTCGCCTATATCGGAATGATGGGAAGTGATGCCAAAATTGCACAACTCTATCAAGAACTCTCCGCAGAAAATATTGATCCTCTCCAAGATTTAAAACATGTTCACGCGCCAATTGGCGTACCTATTCTTAGTAAAACAACAATGGAAATTGCCATTAGTATTGCCGCACAAATGATTGAAGAAGCCAATAAACACTTACCTACTGGAAGAAAGAAATAATTTTTTGAGCGTGTCCTGAAACATAAAAAGCGCAGTAGCATGA
>JAHDCM010000016.1:9079-16764 GCA_020629895.1 Bacteroidota bacterium | reverse complement strand
AATATTTGATCAATTTATTTTTTCATCTTTACTTAGAACTGAATACGAGCGACCATAAACTCATTGCGACTATTGAAGGCAGGAAGCACGATTTCGGAAAAGGATAGTTGTTTTCCGAATTGTGGAGCGACCATAAAATTAGAGTCACGCATATTGACGACACTTTTCATGGCGTATTCGCCATCGCTTTTTAGTTGATAACTATTTAGGTGAGTTCGATAAGAAATTTCTTCATTGAATAATAGTCTCAAAAAAGAACGTCCATTGGTAACGCCAAAAGAAGCGAAGTAACCTTCATCACCCTCAGAGAATTGCTTTTTTTGCAAAATAGTTTCCCAAAAAAGTTCTCCAGTAGGATGGATGGATAAAGCAATGATGTCTTCGTGATAAAAGTTGATATATTCTTCATAAGAGGTGCGCGCACTGGTACCAAAACTGCTAAATCCTACTCGTTGATTATTCTGGTGAAAGCTTTCCCCCAATAATAATACTCCCCCATCTTGGCGTAAGATCAAATCTTTGATTACTAAATTTTGCACCCTAGATTTTCCTTTCAATCCCATACTAGCTTCGAGTTTGGGTAAAAATGCTTTAGAGAAAGGCTGATATAGTGGTTGATTTAGTTGCTGTTTTGCCAAATCGACAAATGCATAAAAATAGCCACTCGTTTGATCTATTTGTTTATTGGAGTAAAAGCCACCAATTACAATACGATTGTTTTTGTTGTCAAGTCTAAATGCAATATCATTGAGATGTTTATTGCCCTTTTCAATAACTATTTCAATGGGTTCTTCATCTGCCGCCTTAAATTCAAAAAGGTGAATACGATCTATTTTATCCGCATTACTACTCAAAATACGTTGATTATGTACTAAGCCAATGTAATAACGTCCGTCATTCGATAGCATATTTTCGCGTATCGTATGTTTGTCGTTAGGCTTCATCTTTTTACGCTGTATGCGTTCTAATTGACGATTCAACACAATTAAGTCTACATCAGCCAAGCCTGTAAAATTGTAATTTTGCCGACGTACCCCAATGTATTTTCGGTTCAAAGAAACATCAATATCAATATCATAACCATAGGTAGCCATTTTATTAGGAATAGAGTCTAATACTACCTGTTCACTCAAGGTTTGTAAATCACTGGTCATACGTTGCCCATAGACAATGGTATGCTTTTTTTGTTTGGCGGCATAAAAAACCAGTAAATCCTTTTGAAGGGTGACCATTTTGAGTACGCGCATATTTTTGTACCCAAAGTCAAATTCTTTAGTCCATTTTAGTTTTAGGGTATTGGCAGAGTAGCCCTCTAATAAATTATAACGTTCTCCCCATTTATGAATGAGAATGACATTGCCCACTTTACCAATAATTTCATAATCAGTAATGCGAGTAGGTAGTCGCTGCGGTTTTGAAAAAGTGATTTCTTGCGCACTGCTCCAAATCGTTGACAACATCAATAAGCAAAAAAGGATATAGCTGGTTTTTTTCATGGCTTGTCGTTAAATATAAATCATCAATTCAACAATGCTTTCTTTTCCACCTCATCTCTTCCATACACATCTTTATAAAAACGTAGTTTCTCATCATCACCAACCCAAGTAGTGAAGTAAAGGATATAAATAGGTCGTGGATTGGTCAGGTACACCCGTTTATTTTTACCACGTTCAATCAGTTTCTCCACTTTTTCACCACTCCATTTAGGTTCGTCTTTTAGTAAATATTCTGCTAGTTCAAAGGGTTTTTCCAAGCGAACACAACCATGAGAGAAGGTGCGTTCCGAACGAGCGAATAAACTTTTAGAAGGCGTATCATGCAAATAAACATTATACAGATTAGGAAACATAAACTTTACGCGCCCCAATGCATTCTTGGCTCCTGGTTTTTGGCGAATGGTGTAGTGAAAGTTTTTTCGACTCACATTTGCCCAATTAATGCCATACGGGTTAATGGCTCTACCACCAGACAATAACTCCATATTATTACGAGTTAGATAGCCCGCATTGCGTTTGAGCTTAGGCAATATTTCTTTCGTCGCAATACTAAATGGAACGGTCCAATAGGGGTTAAATTCCAAATACTGCATCAAATCATTGAAAATAGGCGTTTTATGCTTGGTTTTTCCAACTTGTACTTTTTTTAACAATACTAAAGAATCAAAATCTTCATATACATTCAATTCAAACGAAGGCACATTTACCAATAAATAATCCGTTCCCAAATCATTAGGCAACCATCGCCATCGCTCCATATTTAGTTTAATCTGATTGACGCGTCCATCCAAAGGCACATTTAAGGCAGCAATCGTATTTTTTCCAACAACCCCATCAGCAGCCAATCCATGATCTTTTTGAAAGGCAATAACCGCATCTCTTACGCCTCGGTCATACACTTTAGCATTAAAAAAGCTATCCATCTTCATGCCCGTAGAATCAGCAGGATTAGGACGTACATCATTCAAAGGTTTGGGTAATTTACGGTCATACTCCAAGCGTTTTCGCAAAGCGACTACCCGATCATCTACCATACCCAATTCCAATTTTTTGACCTCTGGTACCTTCTCCCACGTACCCTTCGCTATTCGCTTCTGATAATCAACCAACTCTCTTTGTAGCTTTTTATACTGTTGATGCTGCGGCTTTACTTGATTATAAAAAGTAGTCAATTTATCATTCTCCAAGGCCTCATTCAAAGAGCCTCCCAATGGCACACGCTCCTCATCCACATTCCAGCTATGCCCAAATTGTTTCGGATTCAGTTTTCCATAAGCCAAATGGTACGCATAATGTAATGCGGCATCAGTCATAACAATATCCAATTTGTTTAAGGCTGCACTTCCACTGTTTTTTGCCAACTGTACCTGTTCTTTGATGATGGCAAGGTGATAATCGGCACTTTCCAAACCATCTTCACCAGCACGCTCCAAGTTTTTAATCAACTCACGTCCTTTCGAGCTGGTTCGTTTCCCATCATGCCAAGCAGCCTTATAGCCCCGTTGATTATAAAAGGTACCCACATCACCACTTCTAAAAATAGGTGCGCCTAATATCCGAGATTGTTCATTCAAGACCTCTACCGATTCAAAAATACCTGCATCAACTACTACCTGCTGTTTTTCCTCTCGAAGCGTTTCCATAATCGCTGGTTCTGCTGCTGGAGGAGGAACTGTTGCTGGAGGAGGAGCGAGTGTCCCTGCCTTTGCATTGATATAGTAATCTTGTAAATTATCGTTTTTTATGGCCGCTTGTAATTCTCGAATCACCTTATTACCCAATTCTTCCTTCGATTTCGCATCCAATTCCTCGCCCGCCTGCAATCGAAACGAATAATGCAAGGCCGCATCCGTCAATAATACATCCAATTTATCCAAATCGCCGTACTGAAAAACACCCAAAGGCAAAAAGAAGGTTTGAATTTCCGTATAACGTTCATCAATCGCTGGAACATGGTAATTGACCACATCTTCTGCCTTATCTAACACTGCCATCATTACTTCTGCCTTTCGAAAAGCTCCCTTTTCTTCCGACCACACTGGTTGACAGTTATTTTGTGTATAAAAAGAAATCAGTAATTCGGGTTGGTAAAGCTTAACGCCTAGTAGCTTTTCATTATTTTCATCACCAAAAACGACCCACTGATACAATTCATCACAATTATTTGTGTTTTTTTGCGCCCAAGAAGGCACACCAAAGGATACTAGCAAACAACTAGTAATCAGCCAAAAAAAGATGCGATTGGTCATAATTAGTAATATCTATGGTTAATAAATTAGGGAAAGAGTTATCTATCTTAACGCGCACACCGAACACAACAAGTACTTTCAGGCATATACATCAAACGCGCAGCTTGTATAGGCTTACTACAACGCGTGCAAATTCCAAATTTAGGCATATCCAATTTTTGTAAAGCAGCTTCTAAACGCGTCAATTTCATGCGCGCCCGCCGCAAATTAGCCTCATTAACACTTTTATTATTAATAGCATCCATTCGACTTACCCGCCCAATTGCATTCTCAGGAGGAATGGGTTTAGTCAGTTCTACCAATTTCTCAATATCTGACCGCACCTGTTTTAAGGTGGCTAATATCTTTTGTCGAAATGCCTTTTTCTCTTCTTGATTCATAGTTGTTTATTTAATCATTCACCCAATCCTCCATCCATTCATCCAATCCCCCATTCATTCATCCAATCACTCAATCACCCAATCATCAATAACGCTGGGCGTGTCCTTTTTTCGCCTCGCCTGTCAATGCGTCCACGCATCGACAGGCACGAGGCGAAAAAAGGTCGGGCTATCCACTTGTAGTTGTCTCATAGCTGCTAGTTCAGCTTATGCCTAGCGGTGTCTTCCTTCGTCAGCCCCGCTAGGCATAGCTTCACAAAGCATCCATTTCGCCAAGCTACCGCTACTATCCCTCACGCGAAAAACGTTTGAACGATTGGCGATCTACGTGCGACGAAGTTGTCGCCAGCGTCATCGCTGGTGATTTACCCGACAAATTAATATAACAATTCCCTCTCAATTATCAAATACAGTACCATCACCGATAAATAGCCTGTAAAGCTCCCAACAATTCAGGGTATTGAAACACAAACCCTGTTTCTTCCATCTTTTGGGAGGAAACCCGCACACTATTTAACACAATATCAGCCATTTCCCCCATTCCTAAGCGGGCCATAAAGGCAGGAATAGGAGCCATGAGTGCCTTTTTACCCAGTGCATTAGCAATTGTAGCGACAAACTCCTTATGCTTAGTAGGATTAGGAGCAACAGCGTTATAGACGCCTTCTACTTGTTTTTGTTCAATCGCAGCAATAATCATATTGCAGAGGTCTTGAATGTGAATCCAGGAATAGTATTGTTGCCCATCACCAAAATAACTACCCAAATGAAACTTTACAGGTAAAGCGGTTAAGGGGAGTGCGCCTCCTTCTTTAGACAGGACAATACCTATACGTAACACCACTTGTCGTATATCCATTTGGCGAATAGGGGCATAAGCTGCTTCCCAAACTTGGCATACCTCACTCAAAAACCCATCGGAATAACTGGACTCCTCTGTTAATAGTTCATTTCCGCGATTGCCATAATAGCCAATAGCGGAAGCTCCAATAAAGGTGTCTACCTGATGGTTTCCTTTTTGCAAATATTCGTGTAAAAGCTTAATAGACTCCACGCGACTGCTGATGATGTGTTTTTTTCGTTGATCTGTCCAGCGTTTATCGGCAACATTGGCCCCTGCTAGGTGAATGATGACATTGGCATTTTCAAAGGCTTCATCTTCGATATACCACTTGTCGATGCTCCAACGATAGCTTTTAAAAGGGAGACCTACTGTTTCGCTACGAGTTAGTATGCCAACTTCATAGCCCTTACTAGTAAGCAGTTGATTTAATAATGTACCAACTAAACCTGTTCCTCCTGTTATTAAAATCTTCTTCATCTGTTTAAATTAATTAATTATTCCTATTTTTAAGGCTACGATTGCGCCCATTCCTCACGCAAATTTTTTTTGAATAAAAACAAATGTACAATGATCTTAAACAAACTCAATAGACTATGTATAGCATTGGCTGTGCTTGGACTTCTATTTGCCTCCTGTGGAGGAGGAGACTCTTCTAGTGCTGATAGTGGTAGTAAAGGAGATACTGACACAAAAGCAACTAGTAGTGCTGCTAAAAGTAAAAAAGCGGGCGACAATTCCGTTGCCATTCACGAATCAGCAGAGCCTGATCAAATCAATCCAATTATTTCTAGCAGTGCGAACTCTACTTATATTGAATCTAATATCTTTCAACAACTACTTAATATCAATCCTGAATCTTTAGAACTAGAAGGCGTATTGGCTAAAGAGCGGCCCGAAATAAAAGAGTTGGACAATGGAGGCATGTCGCTTACCTTTGAAATTCGTCCAGAAGCCACTTGGGATAATGGAACTCCTATCACAGCAGATGATTATATCTTTACGATCAAAGCCATTAAGAACCCTAAAGTAAACGCAGGTTCTATTCGTCCATACATGGAATCTATTGAACGGATTGAAAAAGATCCTGCTAATCCAAGGAAGTTTACTGTCTTTTTGAGTGAAAAATACATTTTAGCAGAAAATAATTCGGGATATTATGTTTATCCAGAATACGTCTATGATCCTAATAAAATTATGCGCAATTTCACTATTGAGCAGTTGAATGAAGACAAGGTCTCAAGTGATAAGCGTTTACAAGAATTTGCTACACAGTTTAATGATCCCAAACACGCTCGTGAAGTTGGAGGTGTTGTCGGTTCTGGCCCTTATGAATTTAAAGGTTGGGAAACAGGGCAACGTGTTGTTCTAGAACGCAAGAAGGACTGGTGGGGTGACAAAGTGGATTTCCCTGCTTTAAATGCCAAACCAGATAAAATTATTTATAAGATCATTAAAGATAGAACTACTGCTGTAACATCTATGAAAGATGAAGGTTTAGATGTTGTGCGTGATATTAATCCTAATCTATTTATTGACCTACAAAAAAATGAGGGAGTAAAAACACATTACAACCTACATACTCCTACTTTTCTTGCCTATTATTATATTGGGCTAAATCGAAAAAGCCCTAAATTAGCCGATCAAAAAGTACGTCGAGCAATCGCACATTTGGTAGATGTAGAAGAAATTATTGATGTAACCATGCATGGTTTAGCCGAACGAACTGTTGGACCTATTCATCCTTCTAAATCAGCTTATAATCGCTCAATTACTCCCATCCCTTTTGATGTTGCTAAAGCCAAAGAACTATTAACAGAAGCAGGCTGGACTGATTCGGATGGAAATGGTATTGTAGATAAAATGATTGATGGAAAGAAAATGAACATGAAGCTCTCCTATAAGTACAATAGTGATAATGACTTCCGTAAAGAGATTGGGTTATTATTAAAAGAAAATGCCAAACGTGCAGGTGTCGATATTGAAGTAGAAGGCTTGGAGTGGACAGTTTTCTTGGAGGATACCAAGAAGCGTGATTATGATATGGCTAGTCTAGCATGGATATCCTCTCCTACTCCTGATGATCTAAAACAAATTTGGCATTCTGAATCAGACAATCCAGATGGGGATAATCGGGTAGGATTTGGTAGCGAAGAGTCTGATAAATTGATTGAGGAAATACGTGTTACCTTAGACGAAGGTAAACGTAACGAAATGTATAAAAAAGTACAGCAGATGATTCATGATGATCAGCCTTATATCTTTATGTTTACTCCCAAAGAGCGTATAGGGATTCATAATCGCTTTGATAATGCTGATACGTATGTGGCTCGTCCAGGGTATGATGAGAAGCAGTTTGTGTTGAAGCCGTAACATGCCCTGAAAAATTAATTATTGTTTACTTTCACTTTCACTAAAGTCTATCACGTATGTTTCAATACGTTATAAAGCGTCTATTTATTTTTATTCCGACTTTGTTTGTTATTTCTTTAGTTGCCTTTGCTTTGAGTAAGGCTGCCCCTGGAGACCCCGTAGAATTGCTACTAAAAGGAGGAATGGCGGCTAGTCAGACAGGGCAAATGTCGGATATGATTGCCGTAGAAAAAATGTATCAGGAAAAGGCGGAGATGTTGGGTCTACACTTGCCAAGCTTTTATTTTGCATTTACCACTGCTGCCAATCCTGATACCTTACATCATGTAGTCAAACAAACCGATCG
>JAHDCM010000016.1:0-8979 GCA_020629895.1 Bacteroidota bacterium | reverse complement strand
GCTTACAGGATCGGTGCAAACATTGGCTAGTAATTATGACAAAATAAAATCGGAATCAACAACCTTTAAAAACTATATCCCTGCTTTTCGATGGTATGGGTTTAATAATCAGTACCATCGTTGGATAACGAACTTTTTTAAAGGTGATTTTGGGTATTCTTATTCTGATTCCCGCCCTGTGTCCAGTAAAATTTGGGATGCTTTACGTTGGACAGTCATCATCAACTTCTTTTCCATCCTGATTGCCTATATCATTTCTATTCCGATAGGTGTTACCACAGCAGTACGTAAAGATTCGGTATATGATCGAGTAAGTACGACCTTACTATTTATCCTATATTCCCTCCCTTCTTTCTGGATAGGAACCTTACTCATTGTATTTTTTACTACGCCCGAATATGGTGCCTGGCTCGACTGGTTTCCGACAGGTGGGGTAACTAGTGAAGGCATCCCAGACGATGCTTCTTTATGGACTCGCTTTTGGGATGTAGCTCACCACCTTGTGCTGCCAATTTTTTGTGTTACCTATGGTTCACTTGCCTACATTTCTCGACAAATGCGAGGAGGGCTACTCACCGTAGTTCGACAAGACTATATTCGTACTGCAAAAGCAAAAGGACTGGATGAAAAGAAAATTATTTGGAAACATGCTTTCCGTAATTCACTCTTTCCAATTATTACCTTATTCGCTTACATTTTTCCTGCGGCTATTGCAGGTTCCGTAGCGATTGAGGTTATTTTTACTGTTCCTGGTATGGGAAGTCTCGCACTTGAATCAATTGTTGCACGTGACTGGCCAGTGGTATTTACCATCCTTATGTTTGCAGCCATCCTTACTATGATTGGAAACTTAGTGGCAGATATTATGTATGCCCAAGTTGACCCTCGTGTAACTTTCTAATTTTAAATCAACTATAGAATCATCCTATATGCTTTTTCGAAAAAAGAAAGCGAAAGAAATCGAACAGGCTATTTTAGCCAATAAAGATCAAAGCTACTGGGCAAATGTACGTCGCCAGTTTCGCAAAAATCGCCTAGCAGTTTGGTCATTACGCGTATTTTGGGGGCTACTATTTGTCGCCATCTTTGCCGATTTTATCGCTAATGAGCGTCCTTTACTCGCCAAATTAGATGGGGAGATTATCTGTCCAATTGTTAAAAACTACGGAGTAAAACTAGGTGTTAGTCAATGGGACGAGAAATTTGTTGTTAATCGTTGGAATGAACACGATTACGACTGGGCATTTTTTCCTCCCATTCCTTATTCGGCGACTACACAAGATAAATACAATCGAAATTATAAAGGCCCCTTCGACGAACAGCGTATTAAAGCGACCCCTGAATGGCGGCATTGGCACTGGCTAGGTACTGATAACTTAGGGCGAGATGTGTCGGCAGGTATGGTACATGGTACAAGAGTGGCTGTATTTGTAGGAGTGGTGGCTATGTTTATCGCCTCGATTATAGGTATTTTTATCGGTGCTTTGGCAGGCTATTTTGGTGATGACCGATTGCAGGTTTCTCGTATCCGTATTATCTTATGCATTATAGGCTTCTTTTTA
This sequence comes from Bacteroidota bacterium, assembly GCA_020629895.1. Taxonomy (GTDB): domain Bacteria; phylum Bacteroidota; class Bacteroidia; order Chitinophagales; family UBA2359; genus JAHDHP01. The sequence goes on along the minus strand of JAHDCM010000016.1, from coordinate 7,417 downwards.
GCTATTTTCTATGCTGTTATTAGCCGTCGGAATGCTTATGCAGTGGCTGCTGAAGATGGAGGTATGGCGTTTCAAATTTTATTGAGTATCGCCATATTTATAGGTGTGATGGTATTGGCGAATCTACTGGCCAGTGCACTCAAACCTATTAAGTGGTTGGGGCATAAAACAACTGTTGCGCTAGATATTTTAGTGATGCGTTTTATTGAAGTATTCAACTCTATTCCAGGTTTATTGTTAATCTTATCTATTGTGGCCATTACCAAACCTTCTATCGTCAATGTGATGATTATTATTGGTTTGATTTCATGGACAGGAATTGCCCGTTTTATTCGTGCTGAATTACTAAAAGTAAGAAGCCTTGAATATATTGAAGCCGCTCAGGCAATGGGATTTAGTGAGCGTCGCATCATTATGCGTCATGCTATTCCTAATGCCCTTACCCCTGTACTCATTGCGATTGCTTTTGGGGTTGCTTCTGCCATTCTTACAGAAGCCTTCCTTTCTTTCTTAGGCATTGGATTAGCTGCGGAAGATGTTACTTGGGGGTCTTTGCTCAATTTGGCTCGTAAGCAATTTTCTGCTTGGTGGTTAGCGGTTTTTCCAGGCTTTGCTATCTTTATTACGATCACTATTTTCAATCTCTTAGGAGAAGGCTTAACGGATGCGCTTGATCCGAGACTTAAACAATGAGTAGATGAGTGAATGAATGGATGAAGTGAATAGAGACGTTTCGTAAAGCGTCTTATGAGTTAAAAAATAATTGATTACCAAACATAGTGCATTGCACGTCGTATCTTAAACCTATGTCAATAATAAGACCCTTTAAAGGATTTCGCCCTCCTGTAGATAAAGTGGCCGAAGTTGCTTCTCGCCCTTATGATGTGTTGAATCGTGCAGAAGCAAAAGCAGAAAGTAATCCTGCTTCTTTTTTACGAATTATTCGTTCTGAAATAGATTTGCCTGATGAGCTAAGTGCTTACGATGATAAAGTATATGCACAAGCCAAAGCGAATTTTGAACAGTTTGTGGCGGCAGGTATTTTAGTACAAGATCGGGAGGATTGTTTGTATGTGTATGCACAAACGATGAATGGAAAACAACAGATTGGATTGGTAGTGGGGACAAGTATTGATGATTATGTCAATGACCACATAAAAAAACATGAATATACACGTCCTGCAAAAGAGAAAGATCGGATTAACCATATCTTTCATACGGGTTTGCATACGGGGCCGGTATTGATGGCTTACCCACAAGTAGACTCTATTGACTTACTAATTGATACGATTACTAAACGACAAGCGACCTACGACTTTACGGCATCCGATGGCATTCAACACACTTTCTGGGTGGTCAATAATCCAAGAACGATTGCTACGTTGGTATTTTTGTTTGAAAAGGCTGTACCTAATATTTACATTGCTGATGGGCATCATCGGGCAGCTTCTTCTACTAAGGTGGGCTTAAAATTGCGAGAAAAAAATCCTACTTATACGGGTAAAGAGGGTTTTAATTACTTTCTATCCGTTCTTTTTCCTGATAACCAACTACAAATTATCGACTATAACCGAGTGATTAAAGACCTTAATGGGATCAATAAAGGCGATTTTTTACTGCGTCTTACAGAGCATTTTGAGGTGATTGCTCAAACATCAGCCTATAAACCGCGCAAAGTAGGAGAGTTTAGTTTATACCTAGATCAAAAATGGTATCGCCTTAAAGCCAAACCACATACGCAAGAAAGTACTGATCCCGTAGAGTCGTTGGATATAAGCGTTTTATCGCGCTATGTACTCGATCCTATTTTGGGAATTAAAGACCAGCGCACAGATGAACGTATTGATTTTGTAGGAGGAATTCGCGGGCTGGAAGAGTTAGAAAAACGGGTAGATAGCGGGGAAATGCGTTTGGCTTTTGCGATTTACCCTGTCGCGATTAGCCAGTTGATTGATGTGGCAAATTCGGGACGTGTAATGCCGCCTAAATCTACTTGGTTTGAGCCTAAATTACGGAGTGGTTTGGTGGTACATCAATTTTAGAAAAATTTGCGTAAGGGATAGTAGTGGTAGCTTGGGGAAATGAATGCCTTGTGAGGCAAGGACTAGCAGGGCTGACGAAGGAAGACACTGCTAGGACTATGCCGAATAGGCGTACATGAGCCAACTACAAACGGATAGCCCGACCCGTAATAGGGATGAAGGGACTAGGGGACGGAAGAATTGCGGTTGTAGGTATGCTTGTGCTTCCCCTGTTCCCGAAACACTATGGAGGGATACGCCCAGAAAATAAAAAATATTTTTCGATGAATCATAAGTATTTACTGTTAGTAGCCTTTTTATTTGTTTGGAGTTTTAGCGCGTGTGATCGCCAACCGCAAGAAGAAATTGATGAGGAGCTAATTCAAAGTTATTTGACAGATAATAATATTACAGCTAGTCAGACAACTAATGGGGTATATTATCAGATTAGTGAACGAGGCGAGGGGGTGGTTTATCCGCAAGCAAACTCGACTGTACTGCTGAATTATAGTGGTAAATTGTTGGATGGGACTATCTTTGATTCTTCGTATGAGCGTGGGGAGCCGAATCGTTTTTTATTGCCTGAATTGATAGATGGTTTTAAGGAAGGAGCCTTGCAGTTTGCTAGAGGAGATAAAGGACAATTGATTATTCCCTCTCGTTTGGCTTATGGTAGTCAAAAAGTGGGGGCAGTTCCATCACATTCGGTCTTGGTATTTGAGCTAGAGATTTTGGCGGTGGAGGATGAGGAGATTGCTGATTTTGTAGCGACTCAGGGATGGAATGCAACGACTTCTGAAACAGGTTTGCGTTATGTGATAGAATTGGAAGGGGCAGTGGATAAACCCAGTATTGATAATGCTGTAAAAACGAATTATACGCTTAGTTTGTTGGATGGAACAGTTGTACAAGAGCTAAATAAGCCTGTGGAAGAAGTGACCCCGATTCCTTTGGCACAAACGGTGCTAGGGTGGCAAGAGGGGATTCCTTTGTTGGGAATAGGGGGTAAAATGAAGATGGTAGTGCCTGCGGCTTTGGCCTATGGCTCTTCGGGTAGTGGTAGTGTGCCAGCAAGCTCAGTACTAGTATTTGAAGTAGAGTTGCTGGACTTTGAGTAGTTTTTTTACCTAATTTGTCCGTCTCCTCGGACGACCCATTTTTCGGTAGTTAATTTTTCTAAGGCAAATGGCCCTCTAGCGTGTAGCTTTTGGGTAGAGATGCCTATTTCTGCACCTAAACCAAATACACCACCATCAGTAAAGCGGGTAGAGGCATTGGCATAAACGGCTGCGGCATCTATTTCTCGTAGAAAGCGTTCACACTCTTCTTGATTTTCAGATATAATTGCTTCGGAGTGTTTAGAGGAATATTTACGAATGTGTAGTAGTGCTTCTTCGAGGTCATTGACCACTTTTACAGAACAATTATAACTTAGAAATTCCCTTCCAAAATCAGCTTCGACGGCTTGGTGTAGGTGCGGGTAGTTGGCAGCTTGAAGGATGTCATAACTCGGTGCATCGGCATAAATGCCTACTTGGTGAGGCGTAAAGCCATCAATAAGCATCGGTAATAAATCGTTGGCAACTTCTTTGGCTACCAGTAGGGTATCTAGGGCATTGCATACGGATGGGCGTGATACTTTGGCATTGACTACTATTTGGGCTGCTTTTTCTAAGTCGGCTTCTTGGCTGACGAAGGTATGGCATACGCCTGCACCTGTTTCGATGGTTGGTACGCTGGCATTTTCTCGTACAAAGTCGATGAGTTGTTGGGAGCCTCTAGGAATGAGAATATCGACTTCCTCGACTGCTTCTAGTAATTCTTTAACAAATTTACGGTCGGTGGGAAGTAAACAAATGGCGTCGGTGTTGACTTCCATGCTGGCGAGAGCTTGGTGAATGAGACCAACTAAACAGCTATTGCTATAAAAGGCGTCGGAACCGCCGCGTAGTACACAGGCGTTACCAGAACGTAAACACAGTGCTGCTACATCAATGGTGACATTGGGCCGCGATTCGTAGATGATTCCTACTACGCCGATGGGGACACTGATTTTGGTGACAGATAAGCCATTGTCGAGTATTTTATCACTTAGTACGCTACCTGTTGGATCGGGTAGATTGGCGACATCACGCAGGCTATTGGCAAGTCCTTGAATACGTTCCGGGGTAAGGAGTAGACGATCTTTTTTGGGGTTATCGTCAGCCATACGCACCAAGTCTTTTTGATTTTCTTGGATAATATGCGCTTGTGCCTCTTCTACAAGTATAGCTAAACGCATTAGGAGGTCTTTCTTTTGGGCATCAGAAAGTCGTTGAATATCCCACGAGGCGGTGCGTGTTTTTTGGAGTAATGGCTTTATTGTTTCCATAGTCTATTGTATTCTATAAAATGACGATGTCGTCGGCATGAGCAATTTTGCAGTTTTGTTGTTTGAGTTGACTTTTCACCTCTTCAGAAGAGCATTTAGAACGCGCCACTGCGAGTCGTCCTTCTTGGCTTAAAATTTCGATGACCTCTCCTTTTTCAAAGGTACCATTTATTTGCTGTACTCCCACACTGAGTAAGCTTTTACCTGCCCGTAAAGCCTTTTCGGCACCTGCATCAATCAACACGCCCCCTTGTACTACACTTCCGCTTGCCAGCCATCTTTTGCGCGCATTGATATTTGCTTTTTGGGCTTTGCAAAGCGTCCCTGTTTCTCCCGCTACTGCTTTTAAGATGCCATCTTTGGTACGAAGTCCAAAAATGGTAACAGGTACGCCCATTTGGGTGGCGAGTCGCGCAAAGGTGAGTTTAGAAATCATCCCACCAAGTCCTAGTGTTGACTTATCTTTTTTAGCGAGTGATAAGACCTTTTCATCAAAATAGTCGATGGTATTTACTACCTCACCTTGTTGGTTGAGTACGCCAGGAACGGAGGTGGCAAGGAGTAATTGATCGGCTCCAAAACCAATAGCGATGAGGCTGGCTAATTCGTCATTGTCCGAAAATTTGAGTTCTAGGTTGCTAACTACATCATTTTCGTTGGCAATAGGAATAATGTCATTTTCCCATAGCGTTTCGAAGGTTTCTTTTAGTTGTAAAAATTGTTGGCGATTGGAGAAATGATGTCGCTCACATAAACTCTGTGCAATATGAATGCCATAAGGAGCTAAAAATTGCGCGTATTTATGTAATAATAAAGGGTTGCCAATAGCGGCGGCAGCTTTTCTTTCGTGAAGCTTACCCGTATAGTTTTTCATATATATTTTTCCTGATCCAACTGCACCAGAAGAAACGAGTACAATGCGATATTGTTGGTGTAATTCGCATAGTTGCCGTGCCATATCTACCATAATTGGCTCGTCAAGCGAGCCGTTATTTTTGGTGATAGAAGAGGTGCCTACCTTTAAAACGAGTAATTTTTTATGCATAATTGGTTGTTAATGCTACAAAAGTAAGGGTAATCTGCTAATGATAAAATAGGGCTTGCCTAATTTATAAGGTTCATTTACAGCGTAAACATACATACTGCCTACTAATTGATCATAATATCTTGAAAATCAAAAACTAAAGATTTGGAGTAACCCTACATTAAGGTAATTCGTAATAAAGAGTATCCGATTAGAACTTGTCTTGATTCTATATAAAACATCAAACTCTTACGATTAATGGTCATTAAATTACTAGACAAAATAATAAAACTTATACTGGGAAAGGCAAAGGACTATTCTATTAGCCATCGGCTGTTTATTATTTCTTGCTTTCTTACTTTTATCTTTTCCTTCGTTAGTGTTGTTTCCAATTTAATACTTCAATTACCCATTGGAGTGACTATTATTGCAGTCTTTTTTACCTTTACCTTTTTGGGGCTTTACTTTTGGAGTAAGCGTACCAATAATATAGGAACACTTACTGGAGTATTTGGAGTAACAATATTAACGATATTAAATATCCTATGGTTTTTTAATGGAGGAGCGATCAGTTGTATGCCTATTTTATTTTTAATGGGCTGTATCTTTCTGATTGCTACAATGCGTAAGAAATATTTTGTTCGAATCTGTGTCTTACTTGTTGTTAATATTAGTCTTTTAACAGGCATAGATTTATTATTTCCTGACCTAATTACTGGTTATCCTAATAGATCGGCTCAAATTATTGACATCTGGGTAAGTTTGGCCTTTAGTATTATTGTTACAGGTGTTTTTATTGGCTATTTACGCCTTAACTATGATTTAGAACGTAAGCAAGTAGAACGTCAAAATGTAGATTTACAACGATCAAAGGAAGAACTCACAAAAGCCATTATACAGGCAGAAACAGCTTCGAAGGCAAAAGCAAATTTTCTTTCGGTGATGTCTCATGAGTTGCGTACACCAATGAATGCAGTAGTAGGAATGACCCATTTGTTGATGGAGGAACAGCCTACGCCTGCTCAGATGGATAAGTTACGTATTTTGAAGTTTTCAGCAGATCAATTATTAGTGTTGATCAATGATATTTTAGATTTTAGTAAAATTGAGGCAGGGAAGATAGATTTTGAGCAGGTAAGCTTCAATTTACATGAATTACTGTGCAATATACACCTCACTCTTTCACCACTGGCCGATGATAAAGGCTTGAATTTTCGAGTATCTACAGATAGTAAATTACCTGAAAAAGTAATTGGCGACCCTAATCGTTTGGCACAAATTATCAATAACCTGACCAGTAATGCGATTAAATTTACACAGGTTGGAGAAGTTACGATTAAGGCAGATATTGTAGAAAAAAATGGCTTTTTTACTACCGTATTATTTGAAGTAAAAGATTCAGGGATTGGCATTTCAGATGAACAAATAGGTAAAATATTTGATAATTTTAGCCAAGCAAGTACAGATACAACACGTAAATTTGGAGGAACAGGACTTGGTTTGACAATCACTAAGCGTTTATTAGAATTACAAAATAGCACTATTCATGTGGATAGTGAAGTGGGCAAAGGCTCTCGATTCTATTTCAAGTTGCAATTTAAAACAGATCAATCTACTGTTTCTACTACGCCCATTGTTAAAGTAAACCGATCTATTGAACAACAAACGCCACCCCAACAAGCGAAATCACATACAAGCTCATCGAATAAACAGTCCCAAAGTTTAGTTGATAAACAGGTCATATCAAAACCTCCTAAGAAGCAATTTAATAATGTACGGATTTTACTAGCTGAAGATCATAAGGTAAATGTCGTAGTAGTGAGTAATTTTTTGAAAAAGTGGAACATTGAATTTGACGTTGCTCAAAATGGCTTAGTTGCCCTAGAAAAGGTGCAAGAGAATACGTATAATTTGATTTTGATGGACTTACAAATGCCAGAGATGGATGGCTATCGAGCAACTAGGGAGATTCGGAAGTTGGGAGGAGAACAGTTTACAGAG
>JAHDCM010000443.1 GCA_020629895.1 Bacteroidota bacterium | reverse complement strand
ATCATGTTTCGATTCAAACAATTTGTGATTCGCCAAGATCGTTGTGCCATGAAAGTGGGAACAGATGGAGTGCTTTTAGGGGCTTGGGCTGATATTGGGGAGGCAACAACTATATTAGATATTGGAACTGGTACGGGATTGATTGCTTTGATGTGCGCGCAGCGTAATGCAAGTGCGATCATTGATTCGATAGAAATTGATAAAGAAGCATTTGAACAGGCGATTGACAATGTACGCCAGTCTAAATGGAGCAGTCGAATAAGGGTGTTTCATCGCTCATTACAAGTGTATCAAAAGCAATATACAGCACCTTTTTATGAGCATATTATCAGTAACCCTCCTTATTTTCAACAATCATATAAGTCATTGATAGAGAAGCGTAACCAAGCACGTCATACAGATAGCTTGTCTTATCAGGAATTACTGGAGGGGGTTTCTAAGCTCTTATTACCTTCGGGTGTTTTTTCAGTTATTTTACCTACTGATGTGATAGCTGATTTTTTAGGATTAGCTAAGGCATCTTATCAACTCCATTGTTGGAAGTGTACCTTAGTGAAAGGAAGCCCACATAAGCCGCCTAAACGTGCCTTATTGAGTTTGAGTTATGAGGAGGTATCCTTTTCTAAGGAGGAATTATATATGGGTGATGGGCGCATTCATCCTTATACAGATGCCTATCAACAGTTGACGAAGGATTTTTATTTGGCTTTTTGATGTTGTTTATAGTCGATAAAAAGTTTGGTTTTTATTTAGAGACCTGTTTGAAGTCTCCGAAATTATCGACCATCTCTCCATTTTTTTAGTATTTTTGTATTGTAGATGAAGCAGCCAATTTCTCATATTTTTCTTCCCTTTGAAATTTCTATTCAGAACTTAGAGGAGCGTTTGAATCAGGACTTAGCCGATGGTAAAGTGCTATTCGATGACGATGAGTTTTTGGCGGTGCCGCGTCAGATGTTATCATTAATGCAGGTGAAATACAAGGTACAGGTGATCAAGCAAGGGCGTATTGAACTACGGGGGCGAAGTGGTGGTATTTATGCGACTGTTCCTTTACAAATTCGAATTTTTGCGAGTTTTACCCCCATGAATAGTTTCTTAGGAAAGGAACAAACTATTGAAACAACGGGTGATATTACCATGTTGACCAAGACGCAACTGAGCCTGAAAGAAAACTGGCAGTTTGTAACAGAGCCAAAGATTATTAGCTATGAATGGGGTAAAAATTTACGCTTAAAAGTATTAGGACTTTCCTTAGATATGAGTTGGTTGAAAGAACGCACTATTCTCACCCTCCTGCCTCAATTACTTCCCAAATTAGATAAATACCTCCTTTCAGAAATGCACCTTCAAGATGAGTTTGCCCTTGCTTGGGAAACGATTCAAAAACCCAATTTACTACACGATGCACCGCGTATTTGGATGCATATTCAAACCAAGCAGCTACGAATTAGTAGTTTTCGAATAGAGGAGGGACATTTGCGCTTGTTAAGTCAATTAGATGCAGGTTTGGGTATCCAAATAGGGGAGATGCCTGCTCGTAAAGCCCCCATTGCTTTACCGCCTGCCACGATTACGGCATTACAAGAAGAAGCTAGTGTTTTAACAATTCCCGTGACTATTACGTATCCTGTCATGAGTCGTTTGTTAAGAGAGCAAATGGTGGGCGATACGTATGAACTAGGAAAACGTTATCAAGTAAGAGTAGAAGATATAAAATTAAGGTATAAAAATGGGGAGATCATGGCAGAGGTCTGGGTTAGTGGGGTGACAAATGGAAGGGCTTTTGTGTATGGAGTACCAAAGTATGATAGGGTAAAGAAATTGTTTTATTTAGATGAAGTGCGTTTTGAATTGGATGCTAGTGATAAGGTGCTGCAATTTACTTCTTGGTTATTGCCCAATACCATAGGGCGTTTGATTCAGCGTAGTCTTCGGTTTCCACTAACGGCTAAGTTTATTCGATTGGAAAGTTATATCAATGATTGGTTGGCTTATCAGGAGTTGGGAGATGACTTATATATTGGAGGGGCAGTTGAGAAAACAGCGTTAGTGGATTTTCAATTTGATAAGGAGCGAGTGACCTTGTTGTTGCGTTTGGAGGGATGGGTGTCGGCTTCTTTGGTAGGGAGTGAGGAGGAGGAGTAACATAATTTTACACCCATACTGCAAAGATTTCTTTTCCTTGATGTACGACTTTTTCTTCTCGCCAATTTTTTTCTTTTCTCCCATCAAAAATGACCAAATAACCAGCATTCAAGCCATGAATATCCAAATAATCAGCTAATTGGTCTAGCCCTTTTTGGTGTGCTTTCTCACCATACCAGCGTTTAAGTTCAATAATATAACGATGTTGAAAATAAGTAATAACCACATCTAATCGTTTTTCTAAGGAGGTTTGTACTTCTTTAAAGGTATAGCCTTGTCCGTTAAGTATAGGGGCTAGGAATGCTAGAAAAATCAAGCGTCCTTGTTCCTCTAAGAATTCAATAGTACGATGACTATGCTGTTCTTTCATGAATTGTTGAAATTTGAGTAAAACAGCAGGCATATCGAGGGCATTGTCATCAAGTAGGAAATGGTAACTATAATTTTTTATTTCTGGCATTTCAATAATCGTCTTACTCGTCATATAGTTATAAATCCGTTGCTCATAAATGCGGTTGTGGATTTTTAGATGTCCATTA
>JAHDCM010000015.1:2655-16880 GCA_020629895.1 Bacteroidota bacterium | reverse complement strand
TCTATCTTTATCTGTTGCACTATTGGTTTTTTAGTGGACGCTTTATTAAGGCAAAATAAAATAAATAAATCCACAACTTTACTCGTCTAGTTAGGGATTTATTTATTTTAATTTGCCTAAAGCATACACTTGTGAAGAAAGAAGTATATAGAACATGGAATATTATCAGAAAGACAAACATCAATTTAAGCGTTATCCGCAAGATCTTTTTCAAAAATTAGAATTCGATAAGGTGCTTCAATTGCTAAGTGAGAAATGTCAAAGTTCACTTGGCAAAGAGCATGTGGCGCGTATGAAAGTATTGACCGATGTCAATAAAATTGAACGCTTGCTGACACAGGTACATGAGTTTAAGGAGTTGATTATGGTAGAAGACAAGGGTTTTCCACTCAATAATTATCTGTCCTTAAAAGAAGAACTTGGGTTTTTAGAGGTCGAAAACATGGTTTTGAATGAGGCGCAGGTATTTCGATTATACAAAGTATTGGAGGCGGCTAATGAGTTGCTTCGGTATTTTCGTTTTAATCAAGATCGCCAAGAAAGGTATCCGAACCTATTTATGTTGTTGGAGGGAGTGAATGTAAGTCGAGAGTTGATTCACCAAATCAAAGGGGTGATTGATAAAGATGGTAGAGTACGTTCAGATGCATCTAAAGAATTAATTAGCATTCGTAAAAGCATTAATCAACGCTATAAAGAGTTAGATCGCCAATTTGTACAAGTCCTCCGAGAGTATAAAAATTATAATTGGCTGGCAGATAGTGTCGAAAGTATTCGTAATGGCCGACGTGTACTAGCAGTTATGGCAGAGCATAAACGTAAAATACGTGGCATCATTCACGATGAGTCAAAAAGTGGAAATATCGCCTTTATTGAACCAGATGTAACACTACAAATAAACAATGATTTGGTGGGCTTACAACTTGCCGAAAAGCGCGAAATTTACCGCATTTTACAAGAGCTAACCCGTTATATTCGCCCTTACCGAAAAGATATTCAGGAATATCAAACCGTACTTGGTATTTTTGATTTTATTCATGCCAAAGCACAGTTGGCCTGGGAGATGGATGCACATCGGCCGCATATTTCACGAGAGAAGAAAATAGAGTTATTTAATGCCCGCCACCCCCTCTTATACCTTATCAACAAACAACAGAAAAAAAAGACCGTTCCCCTTTCGTTTGAGTTGTCACTTGCTAATCGAATTTTATTGGTGAGTGGGCCCAACGCAGGTGGGAAGTCGGTGATGCTTAAAACAACGGGACTACTACAATTGATGCTCCAGACAGGTATGTTAGTTCCGCTGAATGATCATTCGATTATGACTGTATTTCAGCAAGTTTTTGTAGATATTGGAGATGAGCAATCTATTGAAAATGATCTGAGTACGTATAGTTCGCGTCTCAAAAATATGAAACATTTTGTGGAAGCGGCTAATTCAAAAACCCTCTTGTTGATGGATGAGTTTGGGTCGGGTACTGACCCTGCACTTGGAGGGGCAATTGCAGAGGCTGTATTAGAGCATCTGAATCAGAAGTTTTGTTATGGTATCGTTACCACACACTATTCAAATTTGAAGGTCTATGCTAGTGAAACGACAGGTATCATCAATGGATGTATGACCTTCGATTATAAAACACTCTCCCCTAAGTATATGTTGGAGGTAGGAAAGCCAGGAAGTTCTTTTGCTTTTGAGTTGGCTGCGAAAAGTGGAATGGGGAACGCACTTATTCAAAAAGCGAAGGAAAAAGTCGATACACAGTATCAGCAGTTTGATGAATTACTAACCACCTTGCAAAAAGAAAAGGCCGCTGCCGAAGATATGTTGCGACGAGCACGCCAAAAAGAAAAAGAGTATCAAAAACTATTAGAGGAATATGCTGTAAAGAAACGAGAGCTAGAATTGAAACGCAAAAAAATTATCCTAGAAACAGAGGAAAAAGCATTGGCCGATTTACAAGCTTCTAATAAAAAGTTTGAGAATTTAGTGAAGGAGCTGAAAGAAAATAAAGGCGAAAAGCAAACAATACGTAAAATTAAGCAGGAAATTCAAAAAGATAAGGTGCGGCTTAGCCAGTCTATTGAGATACTGAAAGATAATATCTTTTATAAGGATTCTGATAAACAGGTTGCAGAAGGTGATTTTGTGCGCTTGAGATCAGGAAGAGAGGTAGGTGAGGTTATGGAGTTTCGAAAAAATAAGTGCTTAGTGCAATTTGATACCTTGAAAACGCTTGTAAAAACGAAAGAGTTAGTAGTAGTAGAACCCATTAAAAAGAAAGAGCAAGCAGGGGTGCAGTTTTATAATAGTATTGAACGAAAAAGCCAATTCGAAAATAGCATTGATATTCGGGGACAAAGGCGGGTAGAGGCACTAAAGTCAGTAGAAGATTTAATTGATCAAGGATTGATGTATAATGTAGATGAGCTAAAGGTTATTCATGGAATAGGAGATGGGGTGCTTCGACGTTCTATCCGAGAAATGTTACGTAGTTATAAGGCAGTAAAATCTGTTCGAGATGAAGACCCACAGTATGGAGGTGCTGGTGTTAGTATCATTGAGTTGGGATAAATTATGAGTAAAAAATAATATTTTGTTGATTTACTTTGAATTAAGCAGCCTATCGGTTCTTTGAATTTGTAGGAAATGTTTATTTTTGAAGTTGAATTTATGAAATCCATTTTTAAACGCTGTTTTAATTCTATAATAGAGCTAAAAACGCCTTTTATTAGTTAAAAGTTCTATTTTCAATTATTACGGCTAATTTATAAAGAAAAATAGGTGGTATTTATTTATTTTTCTTTATATAGAATAGATAAAATTGCAGTGAAAAGCCGCAATTATTTGGATTTTTATCTATTTTTACGCGCAAAAATAGCTTTACTTTGAACAGATTAAAGAAACTTGACAAGGAGATTGCTGCTCAGTTGATTACTGAAATGAGTATTGATGAATTGTCAGCAGACCTAAAAGAACTCAACTTTCAGCGCATGTCTTTGGCTCTACAAGCCCTAAAAGACGCTGATCCGCAAATTGCTGAACGCCTATTACAACGAATTGATTCTGCCACCTTTGCTGATAAGATAAAAGGTAGTAACTATTCGACTGTACTTATTTTTACAGCTGGCTTATTGGGTATTGATGATGTCCATTTGGAAGACTTACTACGAGAAATTCCAAAGGAGTTAATGATTCGAGAAGAAGAATTAAACAATATCTACCACTTCAATAAGCTCCTCTACATTTTCTTCCGATTAGAAATGCCTGATAAGGCTAGTTATGTCATCGACAAAGCTCGTCATTACCATTCTAATTTTATGCGAACTTCGGATATTAGAACATTGGTTAGTTTTTTACGCCTTGTCTCTAACTACGAAAATATTTATCATATCCTTAGAAAGAATGATAAAAGTATCTTTAATAAGATTCGCAATTATCAACCTAAAAACAATCGCGATAAGCAACTAAATCCAATTCCTGGATTGGTGAAAGTAGTAGCCGTCAATTATCGTGATATGGGAGAACGATTATTACGACATGTCAATCATCTGGTTAATCACCGAAAGGTACGATGGGGAGTAGATGTGAATCCAAAAGAAATTTTAGGCTTTTGTTATTACCAAATGGGAGTTGCGTGTACAGAGTGGAAACGTCCAAATTATGGTAAATCAGATCATTTTATCGGAACAGCAGTTCGTATTTTCCAAAAAATGGAGCAGAAGCCAGGACTTTGCTTATGTTATTTACAACAAGCCAAAAATGCACTAGCAGTCGATAATATTGTCGAAAGTAAATTTTTTGCTGCCAAAGCAGGTTTGTATGCCCAAGAAGCAGAATTGCCAAGTCGCGCAGGTGAAATAAATGCTTTAATCAAAGAGTTAGAAACAAAGTAGTAGTACGAAAAGATTATTGCATTAACATCATATTAATATAATATTAGAACCCTGTCAGGATCATCAAGAACTTGACAGGGTTTTTATAAATTAGTAACCACCATTATCATGAAACAATTCTCATTTTTATTAGCCTTTCTTTTAACGCTTGGAGGTAGCTATACCGCAGATGCGCAGTTAATGGAAGAGAAAACCACTTTTACCAAAGCAGATACCCTGCGTGGCACATTATCACCAGTACGTGATTGGTTTGATGTCCATTATTACGATTTGGAAGTGAAAATTATGCCTAGTACAAAAACCATTAAAGGAAGTAATACCATTTATTATAAGGTGCTAGGCAAACAGAAAACCATGCAAATTGATCTATTCTCTAATTTAGATATTGATAGAATTACATACAACGGAAAAGAACTTGATTTTTCTAGAGAATTTAATGCGGTGTTTATTGATATGAAAGAAGAAGCGGCTGTAGGGAGTTTGCAAAAAATAATGATTGAATATGGAGGTAAACCACAAATTGCTGAAAATGCCCCCTGGGATGGTGGATTAGTATGGAGTAAAGATGATGAAGATAAAGATTGGATTGGAGTTGCTTGTCAAGGCTTAGGAGCCAGTGTCTGGTGGCCTAATAAAGATCATCAAAGTGAAGAACCAGATAGTATGCTAATTACTATTAGCGCACCCAACGAGCTAACTGCTGTGGCGAATGGTAACTTGCGTCAAAAAATGCCCGATGGAGACGATTTTACCAAACATCAATGGTTTGTGTCTTATCCAATCAATAATTACAATGTGACCTTTAATATTGCTGATTATGCCTATTTCTCAGAAGAGTTTAAAGGAATGGACGGACGTATCCTCAATTTAGAGTATTATGTACTTGCCTATAATCTCGAAAAAGCGAAAGAACATTTCAAGCAAGTACCACCAATGATGAAATGCTTCGAAGAAAAACTGGGACCATATCCGTTCTGGGAAGATGGTTTTGCTTTAGTAGAAACACCTTATTTAGGAATGGAACATCAAAGTGCAATTGCTTATGGAAACCGTTATCTAACAGGCTATGCTGGAATGGATTATTCGCGTATTGGCTTAGACTTCGATTATATTATTATTCATGAAGCAGGGCATGAATGGTGGGGTAATAGTATCACCTCTTATGATATTGCGGATATGTGGATTCACGAAGGATTTTGTACCTATTCGGAAGCCTTATATGTAGAGTGTATGCATGGGTATGAAAAAGCGATGGATTATGTAAATGCTAAGAAAAGAACCATTCGAAACGATCAACCAATTATTGGGCCTTATGGAGTAAATAAAGAGGGTAGTGGAGATATGTACAATAAAGGAATGCTGTTCTTAAATACCGTGCGACACATCATTGATGATGATGTTGTTTGGGATGATATTATCAAAGGAATGCTTCGCGATTTTGAAATGTCTATCATCAATACAGATACCGTTATTCAGTATATGAACCGTAAGTCGGGTAAAGATTTAGCTAATGTATTTGATCAGTATCTCAATTATACCCAAATTCCTACTTTGTTATATAAAGTAGATAAGAAAGGTAAAAAGCTGAGTTATAAATGGAGTGCTGATGTAAAGGATTTTAATATGCCTATCAAGTATTTTGATAAGAAAGGACAAGAGCAATGGCTATACCCAACAACAGAATGGCAAACAGCTAAGTTGAAAAAACAAAAGAATGTAAAGTTTGCAGAACGCCAGTTTTATATTAAAACAAGAGAGGATAGTTAGCGATTGAACGATTAAGGAGACTTAGGTGTCAATGGATTCACTGATTGCGCAAGGGATAGTAGTGGTAGCTTGACGAAGTAGAAATGGCGGTGACACTTGCTGAAGCGTGGCTGAGCGACGAAGCGAAGACGCACTGAAGCATTAGTGGAACTCATTTTCTACAAGTCAACTACAAACGAATAGCCCGACCCTTTTCAGCTTGATCCTCATGCATTTTTGCATGAAAGGGCAAGCTGAAAAGGGATGCGCCCAAAAAATGAAATAACCATTAATTAGTAGTCTGCCCAGTTAATAGTGTCGGGTTCTTTGAATCCACACCTTGATTAGCTTTATAGTAGAGAATTATTTTTTTAATTTATACACATAAAAAAAGTCCCATTCTGTTTTAAACAGAATGGGACTTTTTTATTAAGTAAAGAGGAAAGAATAAATTACCCAATCTAGCTGCCTCTTCGCTAACAATACTACGTTGAAAAGCCTCGCCGATGCGCTGCATCGCCTACGTTTTATGCCTTGCCTATCAACAAGCTAGTATCGCATTATAGCCCTACTTATTTATTTATCTTTACTAAAACGGATGAATGAGATTATTTCTCAATAATTTTATAAGGTTTATCTGCTAAGCCTTTTGGGTAATCGCCTAATTTAAGATGGTCGCCAGGTCCTGTAGGATCACAAAGTGTGTATTTACGACCTTTATATACAATAGGCTTACCAGCAGGTTTGTCAAGCAATACCGCCGTAGAGGCATGGCCTGGAAAATCTACCAAAACAACATCTAAACCAAGTAGCTCTCTCACTAAATAAGAGAAAAGTACGGAGCGATCTTCACAATCAGAATACTTATAAAATAAGGTCTCTTCTGGTGTAAAGGTGATATTGTTAATTTGCCAAGCAGACTTATCTGTTTTATATCTCATTGCTTGTCTGGTGAAACTCAGAAGGAATGAAATGGCTTGTTCATCAGACTTTCCGTGTATCATACGCTTTAATTCTGGCACCAATGATACATAAGCAGTAGGCGATAAACGAACATTAACGTGTTCTTTGACCGACATTTCGGGATACTGAACCATTAATTGTAAAAGACTTTTATTAAGCTGTACATTAATTTTGTGTAAAGTATTATTATGTACAAACGCCAACTGTCGATTAATGAGCTTCGGATTACTGAAAACAGGAAGTTTCTCTAACTTAAAGCTAAAAGGCTTGCCTCCTCCATCAATCTGGAAATCAGGACGCATAGAGGTGAGTTTGGCTTTGCTATAAGAAGGAGTAATATCTACAAACCAACCATGCTTATGGCGTTTTACTGGCATCTCATAAAGTCTGTCTGTTGTAAAAACAGATAAAGCCACCTGATTATCTACAAAATTGATCTGTACCTGATAGCCCGATTTGTGTAGTAAAAACCAACAAACAAGGGTGCGGTAATTATCATTTTCTTCTTTAAATATCTCTTCAACAGTACGAACCACTAGCCTGAAATACAACCAATCATTGAGCTGTAATTTGGATTTGTGATGTAAAAGGTTTCCAACGAGGTTATAGTATTGGGTATTACTCAACTCATAGTAAAACCTTTCATAAGCTACTTGAGATGCTGTGGGCGGCATGCTTTTTTTCATCTGAGGATCGTAATTAACGATCAGTTGTTCTGAAAAAAAGTTAATTCTTATAGACTCTTGAGCAGCAAACGAAGACTGATGCCCTATAACTAATAGGACAACCGAAATAATTAATATGTTTGTGAGTTTTTTCATTTGTGCTTATAATTGACCATGATCGCAACATAAAGTTATGAAATAATTTGTTAATTAACAAACTATTATACTACGATTAACCTAGAATACCTATAAATGAGTATGTATTAGTCAAATTCGTATAGTGTGTAGTTAAAGGTGTCGTTTTTATGCGAACAATACTAATACGAATTAATTAGATAAAACGTTTATTATAACTGAATAGTCAAAAAAAAATTATAGGTTACTAGACTGTAAAAATGAGTATTGATAGGAAGTTGATGCTGTTATTTCTTGCACGTATAAAAATAAAAAAGTTGAGTATAAGCAGTTGGTGATTGTAAACTTGTACAGCTTCCTAACGTGATTTATATCATAAAGTTACGTTTTTTCTTTTTTCTTTGGTAAAAAGGAAACACTTTCAGCACTTATCTTGCATAGTTTACGTCTGTTCATAACAGTTTAGTTAAAAGTGTTTTTATTGCTTTTTTATATAATAGCCCTGATATTGAATGTGTTATTTATTGAAGTTTGTTCACAAGTGGTTGAATAAGAAGAAGAACAATAAATAAAACCACAAAATGTCTACAAAATGCCAATAAGTAACTAATAATTCTAGTCGCCTTTTGGTACTAGGATCTTCAAAAAACAATAGCTCTTCGACAGGATCACTGATCTTTCGATTAATTGCCTTATAACTACCGTACAAAAAAATGACACCCGCCAATACGTGTAAAGCATGCAAACCACTTAATAAGTATAAAAAAGAGCCATCAGGTGTGCCACTCAAATAAATACCTAAGTCTTGCAATACTTTCCAACCCCATAACTGTAATCCCACAAATAACAGACTCAATATAAGCGTCCATTTCAACATATCTCGTAGCTGTTCCGCTTTGTCATGTAAGTAAGATTGAAGAGCATAATGAGCCGTTACACTGCTCAATGCCAATACAATTGTTGACAATAAAAAGACTTTAGGAAAGGAAAATTGTTCCCAAGTCCATAGTCCTTTACTAAACAAATAGGCAATCGAAAATCCAATAAATAAAGAACTGAGTGAAGCAATACCAAAATACATCATCATTTTGTGAGGGTGTATTTTATAAATGGCTGGTTCTTGTTCATCTACTTGAATAGCAGACTTTTTATGTTCATCACTCATAATCAAGACGGTTAAAAAATGAAAAGTAACTTTTGGAATAGAATTTATATGTTTTGGTATGAGTTATTATAACATATTGATTTATAATAGATCGCATACTATTTTGGCAGACAATAAACAAAGAGGGATTCCTCCTCCAGGATGCACACTTCCGCCACAAAAATATAAACCCTTGATAGAATGACTAAAATTAGGATGTCGGAAAAAAGCAGCCAAGCGATTATTAGAACTAGTGCCATAAAGTGACCCCTGATAAGAAGAAGTCTTTCTTTCGATACTACGTGGGTCTAAAATTCTTTCACACACTATCCGATCTTTAATAGAGCATCCCAACATCCGTTCTAATTTTTCAACAATTTGATCACGAGCCTGTTCAATCAATAGCTCCCAATTTTGTCCCTCATTGGTAGGTGCATTAATCATTGTAAACCAGTTTTCGCATCCTACTGGAGCATCTCCTTTTTGATATTTAGAGCTGATGTTAATATAAATAGTAGGATCATCATACAGGGTTTTAAGATCAAATAAATGCTTGAACTCGGCAGCATAATCCCTGCTAAAAAAAATATTGTGTAAGTCCAATTCAGGAAAAGGCTTGTCTATTCCCCAATAAAAAATCAAGGCTGAACTAGAGCGTTCTTGTGCTAGTGTTTTTTCGGGAGCGCGGTGTTGGGGCAATAATTTTTTATAAGTTGGATACACATCCATATTGCTCACAACCACATCAAAGAAATGAACCTTACCTTGTACACGCACACCACACACCTTATGCTGGTGAGTCACAATATGGTCTACCCGCGTTCCGAAATGAAATTGCACACCAACGGCTATGGCTAGTTTTTGTAAGGTCTTTGTTATTTCATGCATTCCGCCCTTTGGAAAATAAGCTCCCTGATTAAATTCCAAATGTGGAATAATATTCAAGGTAGCAGGAGCCGAATAGGGATTAGAGCCATTATAAGTCGCATACCGATCAAATAATTGTACCAAACGAGGGTCTTGAAAACGTTTTTCATTTGCCGCATGCATTGTGCGAAACGCATCAACTTTATGCATGCCTGCAACTGCCCGCAATGTCTCTGGTAACAAGTAAGTTTTTAGTTGATGTAGTGAACGTTCCAAAAATAAAGAAGCCGTCAAGTCATAAATCGCGGCACTATCTTCCAAAAAGTCCAGTACCTCTTTTTCATCTACCAGTAATTTCTGACTCACCTCCTTTGCAAAAGCCGCAGGTTCTGCGGCTGCTTGTAGACGTGTCCCATCTTCATAAAAATAATGACAGATGACTGGTAAACGCGCATACGAAAAATCCACCTGTGCCTTATCACCAACCAACTCAATCAATTCATCTACCAATCTTGGTAGGGTAAATAACGACGGCCCCGCATCAAACCGAAATCCATCTACTTCAATTTCTGTTAATTTCCCACCCGCATAATCATTCGCTTCATATACCGTGACAGTATATCCCTTGCAAGCCAAGCGAATAGCGGTTGCCATTCCAGCAATACCTGCACCAATTATTGCCACTTTACGTTCCTGATCCATCTGTTTTTATTAATTTTGTATATGACTAAACAACAAACCATCACCTTCGTTACGGAAACCCTCGAAGCACTCTATCCCGAAACACCAGTACCTTTGACCCACAAAGACCCCTACACCTTACTGATAGCAGTCTTACTTTCTGCCCAATGTACCGATGAACGAGTCAACAAAATAACCCCTCTATTGTTTGCTGAAGCGGATACTCCACAAGAGATGGTACAACTCGAAGTAGAGCAAATCAAAGCTATCATACGTCCTTGTGGTTTGTCGCCCCGAAAATCGAAAGCCATTCACGAACTGTCACAAATTCTCCTCGACAAACATGCTGGAGAAGTACCACAATCATTCGAAGACCTCGAAGCTTTACCAGGAGTGGGACACAAAACGGCCTCCGTCGTTATGTCACAAGCCTTCGGAGTACCCGCCTTCCCCGTAGATACCCATATTCATCGCCTAGCCTATCGTTGGAAACTCTCAACAGGTAAAAATGTCGTACAAACTGAGAAAGACCTCAAACGACTATTCCCTGAAGAATTGTGGAATAAACTCCATTTACAAATCATCTTCTTTGGGCGGGAATACTGCCCTGCGCGAGGACATGTCCCCAATGCTTGCCCCATTTGTTCCAAAATAGGAAGAAAGTCTTTATTTATATAATCCCCATTAATGCTCAATCACTTATTTTTAACACTTTACCAGTTTACACCTGACCCTTTCATCATTCATTGGGAAACTGGGGGACTACGTTGGTATAGTCTTCTGTGGGGTTTGTCTGTATTATTGAGTTATTTTGTTGCGCAATACCTATTTCGAAAAAATAAGTGGAATCAACGGCATGTCATTATCTTGGGACAGTACCTCCTTATTGGTGGGTTAATAGGCGCGCGATTAATGCATGTCTTATTTTATGACCTCCCTTATTTTCTTGAACATCCTCTCGAAGTTTTCATGATCTGGAAAGGAGGTTTAGCTAGTCATGGAGGAGTAATAGGTAATTTTATCGCCCTTTATCTTTTTAGCAAAAAATACCAATACAATCCCTGGGCAGTCCTTGATGTCCTAGCAGTGGGAGCTTCCCTCATTGGTGGACTTATTCGAATAGGCAATTTTTTCAACTCTGAGCTATATGGTACCATTACAGATGTTCCCTGGGCTGTTGTTTTCCGCACTGCCGATCTCCAGCCACGTCACCCCACCCAACTCTATGAAGCGGGGATGATTTTTGGCGTATTTTTCTTACTTTTTTACTGTTATCATCGTTTTCCCAAATGGAAACCTGGCACCCTTATGGCCTTATTTCTAATCATTGCTCCCACTTGTCGTATTATTATTGAGTGTTGGAAGGAGGATGCGGTGGTGACGCAGTTGTTGAGTGTGCCATTGGTTATCTTGGGGGTGGGGATATTAGTAAAGATGAAAGAATAAATGAATCAATCTATTTGGCTGTTGATGGTAGTTCCGTCGGATGTTTAATCGTGAATCGTTCAAACTTCTACCGCGTGAGGGATAGTAGCGGTAGCTTGGCGAAATAGCTGCTTAGTGAAGCAAGGACTAGCGGGGCTGACAGCGGAAGACACCGCTAGGATTATGCTGAACAAGCAGGTATGAGACAACTACAAGCGGATAGCCCGACCCCATTTTCTATATTTTTCTGCCCGTTTATGCGTCCTCGCATGAACTACGGGCGGTAAAATATAGGAAATGGGGACACGCCCAGATTTTCGACAAAAAAAATGACACAAATAAGCAAAGGAGGTATTATCTTCGCAGAACCAAAAATATATAAATATGTCTAAAGTTAAAATAGGAGTTATCCGCGAAGAAAAGAACCCACCTGACTCACGGGTACCATTGCCACCTAAACAGTGTCGCAAATTGCTAGATTTGTATGGAGATGCCTTATCCATTGTTGTAGAACCATCGCCAAATCGTTGTTTTTCAGATGAGGAATATATGGCTTTGGATATTCCGTTACAAGAGGATTTGTCGGATTGTGATATTTTAATGGGAGTGAAAGAGGTGCCTAAACCTAAGCTGATTCCCAATAAAAAGTATCTGTTTTTCTCGCATACTATCAAAAAACAACCTTATAACCGTACTTTATTGCAAGAAATTATTGCCCAAAATATCCAACTCATTGATTACGAATGTTTGCGTTATACGCATGGAAAACGCATCTTAGGGTTTGGGCATTTTGCAGGAATTGTAGGCGCGCATAATGGCTTATTGGTGTATGGAAAAAAGCACCGTTTATATGATTTGATTCCTGCTTATCAGGCAAAAGATTATGCCGAATTGAAGGGTATTTATCAACACTTGCAACTCCCGGCCATGAAAATCGTCCTTACAGGAGGAGGTAGAGTGGCAACAGGTGCGAAAGAAGTGTTGGATGTACTAGGAATTAAGGAGGTAAGTGCAACAGATTTGCTAGAAAATACTTATGAAGAAGCGGTTTATTCGATGTTGGATGTTGCTGATTTATACGCTCACAAAGAGGGTGGAGCTTTTGTGAAAAAGGACTTTTATACGAATCCTCAAGATTATGTTTCTACTTTTGCTCCTTATACCAAAGTAGTAGATTTGATGATGAATGGCATTTATTGGGATCCGAAAGCTCCGTTGTTTTTTACCAAAAAAGATATGCAAGCTACTGACTTTAATATTCGAGTGATTGCTGATATTACTTGTGATATTAATGGTTCTATACCTGCTACTTTACGTGCTACTGTTATTGGTGATCCGACAATGGGGTATGATCCGCAAACAATGGAGGAGGTGGCTCCTTATCAAGCACACACCATTGACATTATGTCGATAGATAATCTGCCCAATGAGTTGCCAAGAGATGCTTCGACCAAATTTGGAGAAGACTTGATTCGCGATGTTATTCCCGAATTTTTTAAAGCAGAAAGTGCCATTATTGAGCAGGCAAGTATTACCAAAGCAGGCAATTTATATGGTAAGTACGAGTACTTGCGAGATTATGTGTCAGAGAAAGTATAGGCAATCAATAATCTCTACGCTGGTCAATTAAGGCATTTACTTGTTTAATTTTTTGGCGCAATCGCTCTTCATTTTTCTGCGTGTTATGTAGCCAATGATCTAAGATGATATTGATTTCATCCATTTTAGATGCAATTTTGTTTTGCAACAATAATGCTTCTTCTCGGTCACTATACGTCGTATCGCGCAAGGATTCAATAATGCGATTGATGCCAATAATACCTACGTGTGAGCGCACTTCTGGTTGATGTACTTTTTCTCGAAGGTATTTCGAATACCAGCGAAGTCGTTTTAAACTTACGATCTTTACGCGTAGGTATCGGTAATGTCGCCAAACTACAATGGCAATGGCAATGCTAGTTAATACAAACCAAACAATAATATCAGTAGGAATCATAAAGAATCAATTAGCTTTTTAAGTAAACAGCCTCTATAATTAAGACTTATGAAACCCTTATTTTTCCCGAAGAAATGGAAAAAAAATGCGTATTTGTCCATTTTTTTTTTGATGGCTGTTTTTAATGGTCTAGCGCAAGGCGTCTATCTCAATCCCAATCATCCTGCTTACCATATTTTTGATCGTCTTGAACTCCAACAAAATCAACATAGTAGCTTTTTGCACAGTAGCTTAAAGCCTTACAATACGAGGGGATTGGTGCGAGATGGGGAGGCGCGTTATGTGAAACCCTCCCATTTAAAAAAAATAGACCTGGCTAACTTAGATTACCTCTTTCGCGATCACAATGAGTACTGCCCTGCTAGATTGGTGCGAAGTAAAAAGCCAATTCTGAAGCATTTTTATCGCTATCCTGCCGACTTTTTGCGTGCTTCCGACTCGTCAAAATTTGTCGTGCGCGCCAATCCTGTTTTGCACTTCGAATTGGGCAAGGAACTCAATGGGCAGGGCATTCAATACATCAACCGTCGAGGAGGAGAAATACGTGGATTGATAGCAGATAAAGTTGCCTTTTATACAGTCGTCACCGAAAACCAACGTAGTTTTGCCAATCCCTTTTATGAGAAATTAGTGCAAGACAGTGCTATTCCTGGAGAAGGTCGTTATTTGCTTTTTGCGAGTGGAGTAGGAGATGACCTTTTTTCTCGGA
>JAHDCM010000015.1:0-2555 GCA_020629895.1 Bacteroidota bacterium | reverse complement strand
GAAGGTCGTTATTTGCTTTTTGCGAGTGGAGTAGGAGATGACCTTTTTTCTCGGAATGGAGTCGATTATTTCTCGGCACGTGGCTACATTGATTTTCAAATTATTGATGAAATAGGTATTCAATGGGGACATGATCGCAACTTTATTGGAAATGGCATGCGTTCTTTGTTCTTATCTGATCACTCAGCACCTTATTTCTTTTTGAAGCTCAATACCAAAGTGTGGAAGCTGCATTACCAAAACCTATTTATGGAAATGACAGGGCGACACGATTACCTCGACTTTGATGGCTTGCGTCCCAAAAAATATGCTTCCATTCATCACCTGAGTATCAATGTTCACAAAAAGCTCAATCTCGGTTTCTTTGAAAGTGTCGTTTATGGTCGCGATACAGGCTTCGAACTCAATTATCTCAATCCGCTCATTTTTTATCGAGCAGTAGAACATACACTAGGTAGCCCCGATAATGTGATGATTGGACTCGACTGGAAATATTTATTTGTTAAAAAATGGTCGTTTTATGGGCAAATTTTACTAGATGAATATTCCTTTAGTAAGCTATTTTCGGGAACAGGTTGGTTTGGTAATAAATTCGGTATTCAGGCAGGAATTAAGGGTATTGACCTTTTCACAATTCCGAATCTTGATATACAAGGAGAGTTCAATCTTATCCGCCCTTTTACCTACTCGCACGACACAGATATTCCCAACTATTCGCACTACAATCAGCCACTAGCGCACCCATTAGGAGCCAATTTTATGGAGTTTTTAGGTGTCCTTCGTTATCAGCCGCGTCCCGATGTGTTCCTCAAAGCCAATGTGTTATATGCTGTGCAAGGACTCAATGTAGATACTATCAATTATGGAGCAGATATTTTTGTCAACACCAGTTTTATTGCAGGCAATCAGCGTGAAGGACACTTCTTTTTACAAGGCAATCAACAAACGACCTTTCTAGCCGATTTTACCCTTTCTTGGATGTGGAAGCATAATGTCTTTTTTGATCTATATGCCCGCCATCGTCGCACGAAAAGCGATTTAGCTCCTACTTGGCAGGCATCGAGTATGGTGAGTTTGGGGATGCGGGTCAATTTGATGCGGCGGGAGTTGTTGTTTTAGGGATGAAAAAACAAAAAAATAAGTTACCTTTGAGCTATTAATAAATTATAAAATATCCTCCCTACTTCAAACTAAAAGCCCACCCCAAAGCGTTATTTATAGGAGAAGTGGGAAAGACCCCTGTTAAACTCATGGATATAGGACTTTTTGCTGAAATTAACTACCAGACGGTACTTATTGCTACGTTTGTGTATTATTTGCTAGGTATTATCTGGTATTCCAAGTTTTTCTTTGGAACTGCTTGGCGGCAAGTTGTTGGACTAAAAGATGCCTTTTTCAAGGGTAGTGAGGCACTCAAGATACAAGTGCTGGTATTGTTTTGTCAATTACTTATCTGTTTAGCCCTCGCTACATTGGTGGTACTTACCGACTCATTTACCTTTTTTTCGGGTTTATTTTTGGGGGCTTTTGTAAGCGTCGGATTTATAGCCACTAGTAGCTACGCAAATATTGTACTTGCTCGATGGCCTACCCGTCTTTGGGGGATTAATACCAGCTATCATATTATCGGAATCATTATCATGAGTATTATTTTATCCTTGTGGCGATAATTACGGATTGATTTTTGCTACATAATAATTACATTCATAAAATAGTGAGGAATGCCTGTGTTATGAATTTTAAAAAATGTAATTTTATTAGATAGTTAAACGAAGTATCACTTTTTAGTTCAAACGGCCTATTTTTTAATACAACGGATTATTGGGTGTATTTAAATACTCCACACAACAACTTTTCACATCAGACAGTCACTACTGTCTCTAACCGTTGTATGTCTCCTTTCTGTTTATTTTTTTCTTTCAAGCTACAAATACAACTAGATACGCCAAAAGCGTGTACTAGCTACCTATACGCGTCTACTCACATACATCAGGATAGTCGCTCTAGCTGATTTTTTTGTTACTTGTTTAAAACCAAACACTTATGCTAAAAGTTGGAATAGATATTAATGGTAAAAAACCGAAAAGCATCAATGCCTATACGTCCGAGATTTATGAATTTCGTGAAATCCTCGACTATAAGTACAAGGGATGGGAGGAATTTGTCTTAACTAGCATCAATAAGAAGTTAGATCGGCACTTTGTGAAAAATGGGGACAAAATTGCCCCTGTTAGCAAAAATCTCGACCTTATGCGCCTAACCATGTACCTTGATAAAGCCTATCCTACTTGGCGGCGTTTTACGCTCTCTAATAAGGCGTATCGCGAAATTCCCTGCGCAGAATGCCAAGCAGGAATGGTAATTCGCCAGAGTGGAAGCAATGCATATAGTTATATTTATGTTGAATCAGCAGTAACCAATGATGCGGGTGTACGAGAGGTAATTGGTAATAAGGAAGGACAACGAGTAACATTTAGCACCAAAGATCGCAAAAAGCATAAGTTTAATATCTTAGCAGAGATGGCTAGCCCTGAGAAATTTGGCGGTTTGTTTGG
>JAHDCM010000442.1 GCA_020629895.1 Bacteroidota bacterium | reverse complement strand
AAAATACGCCCCAAGGTCTCCAACAACACATCAATCTCCGCAATTGTATTAAATTTTGAAAAAGAAAAGCGTACATGGGCAGCATTCGGATCACTTTCGCTTAGTCCACTAATAACATGCGAACCAACATCTACCCCCGAACTGCAAGCACTTCCACCAGAAGCACAAATACCAGCAATATCAAGATTGAGCAATAACAAATCGCTTTTCGTAGATTTGGGAAATGCCACATTTACGACCTTGCAATGCGACTGACCCAAGCAATCACCATTGAAGTGAGCCATCGGGAAAAGCGTTTGTAGCCTTTCTATAAAATGCTGTTTTAAAGAACTTATATGTTTAATATCCGCTTCCATTTCTGCGTCGGCTAATTCAACTGCCTTTCCAAGTCCGATGATACCGTACAAGTTTTCGGTACCTGCACGCATATTGCGTTCTTGAGAGCCGCCTTGCATAAAAGGTTTGATGTTATTATCACTATTGATATAAATAAAACCAATGCCTTTTGGGCCGTGAAATTTATGGGCTGAACCTGTTAAGAAAGAAATGGGTGTTTCTTGTACATTGATACGATAATAACCAAAGGTTTGTACCGTATCTGAGTGAAACAAGCTTTGATGGGTATGACATAATTGAGCAACCTGTTCTAGGGGAAGCATATTTCCAATTTCATTATTGGAATGCATCAGGCTAACTAATTTTTTGCCTTTGATGCTTTGTAACAGTTGTTCTAAATGGGTAAGGTCTACTTGTCCATTGGGTTGTAGTCGGACAAAGTGAATTTGTGTTTTGTGGTCTTGTTTAATGCGGTCTAGTGTATGGAGAATACAATGATGTTCGATGGGAGAACTAATAATGTGTTCAACTCCCAAGTCTCTGATAGCACCACATAACGCCATATTATTGGACTCGGTACCGCCTGAGGTGAAAAATATTTCTCCACTAGAAGCATTTAAAAATTGAGCGACTGTTTTTCGGGACTTTTCAATAGCCGCTCTAGATTTTCTGCCAAGCGCATGAATAGAAGAGGGATTGCCAAAACTTTCACGCATGTAGGGTAACATTGCTTCTAAAACCCGCTCATCCATAGGGGTTGTAGCAGCATTGTCGAAGTAAATCTTCATTCGATAGTAGGTGTTTGTTCTTAGAAAACCAATGTTTCGACTGAATGCACAAATGAATGTTTAAAGGATGTCAATTTTTGTTAAAAAATTAAACGTAAAACCCATTAAGACCATTTGTCATCTGTCGTTTCGCCCCCAAAGTTAAACATACTATTGAACAAATCTTTAAATTGGAACCCAGATTGTACCATTCCTTTACTTAAAAGTGAATATTCGGCGAGTCCATGTAATAAAAATTCCATCAAAAAGAGTTTTTCTTCCCTTTTTGCATCTTTGTGGTAGGTATCTACTATATCAATTAAGCCAGGTATACTATATAAAGTACGTGCATAATCTTCATTAGAAAGGTCATTCATTAAGTCTAATTGTTGTCCTGCACCAAACCAGTCGATCACTTTTTGGTAAGGACTTTCTTTTTTCTTGCGTTTTTCTTCTTCTGGATTCGGGAAATATTCTACAAAGAGTTTACGGACTGCTTTTCCAATAAGATTTTGAGCTACAATAAATGCTCCTTCTTGCTCTCCTTCGTATACCAATTCTATTTTACCTGTTATAGCAGGAATAATTCCCCAAAAATCTCCAATACGTACAAAGGTGTTTTTGTCCCCATTGATTAATAAGCGACGTTCAGCTGAACTTGCCAAGTTTTCAAAAGCGGCAATCGTCAAACGGGCAGATACACCGCTGTTACGATCTACGTATTCACTTTCTCTGGCTTCAAATGCGACATGTTCCAATAGATTTTTTGACAAATCATTGAATTCAACTTTTTCTACTTGATGTTTGGTAAGTTGCGCTTCTTGCTCTGTAATTTGCCGAGAAATGCCGATGGTAGCAGGATAGTGGGTGAGTATTTGACTTTCGATCCGATCTTTCAACGGGGTAACAATACTACCTCGATTGGTATAATCTTCGGGATTGGCGGTAAATACAAATTGAATGTCTAGCGGCAAGCGTAGTTTGAAACCTCGAATTTGAATATCTCCTTCCTGTAAGATATTGAATAAGGAAACTTGGATACGCGCTTGTAAATCGGGTAGCTCATTGATCACGAATAAACAACGGTGGGAACGAGGGACTAAACCATAGTGAATGACGCGCTCATCATTATAAGGTAAACGCAAATTAACTGCCTTGATAGGATCGACATCACCAATCAAATCGGCGACACTCACATCGGGAGTGGCTAATTTTTCGGTATATCTTTCATCTCGATGGAGCCATTCGATGGGGGTGTCATCTCCTTTTTCGGCAACTAAATCACGGGCAAACCGAGAAATGGGTCGCATAGGATCGTCATTTAGTTCAGAGCCTTTCACTACGGGTACATACTCATCTAATAGGTGAATCATTAGACGTGCTATGCGGGTTTTTGCTTGGCCTCGAAGCCCCAATAAGATGATATTGTGGCGAGATAAAACTGCTCTTTCAATATCGGGGATAACCGTATTTTCAAAGCCAATGATGTCTTTGAAGATAGGTTCTTTTTTTTGCAGCTTTTGGATGAGGTTGTGGCGCATTTCCTCTTTAATGCTTTTGGGCTGGTAGCCACTTGCTTTTAGTTGAC
>JAHDCM010000014.1:12511-16938 GCA_020629895.1 Bacteroidota bacterium | reverse complement strand
CGATAAAAAGTGGGGTGATTGATGACATTTTCGAGGAAGGTGATATTGGTTTTGACTCCTCTCACTCGAAACTCAATGAGTGCGCGATGTAGGCGTTGGCAAGCTCCTTTAAGGGTACGTCCAGAGGCCGTTACCTTAACAAGCATTGAATCAAAAAAGGGAGAGATCGTTGCTCCTGAATAGGCACTTCCTTCATCGAGACGGATATTGAAGCCTGTTGCATTTCGGTAAGCGATAATACGTCCGTAATCGGGTTTAAAATCGGCGGCTGGATCTTCGGTAGTTAAACGGCATTGAATGGCATAGCCTTGATAGGAAACAGAACTTTGCCCTAAAATATTAATAATCGGGCCGTCTAGTGCTTCTCCATCTGCAATGAGAATTTGGCTACGTACTAAGTCAATACCTGTTATCA
Source organism: Bacteroidota bacterium (assembly GCA_020629895.1). Classification (GTDB taxonomy): domain Bacteria; phylum Bacteroidota; class Bacteroidia; order Chitinophagales; family UBA2359; genus JAHDHP01. The sequence goes on along the minus strand of JAHDCM010000014.1, from coordinate 16,523 downwards.
CTTCTGTAACGGTATGTTCTACTTGAATACGTGGGTTGACTTCTATGAAGTAAATATTTTCATCTTGATCTACGAGAAACTCGACTGTTCCTGCATTGTTATAACCTACTTTTCGAGCAATACGAATGGCATGGCCATATAAAGTACTTTTGGTTTCTTGAAGCAAGGATGGAGCAGGAGCTACTTCAACTACTTTTTGAAAACGTCTTTGCACCGAGCAATCTCGCTCAAAAAGATGGATGATATGCCCATAATTATCACCCAGAATTTGCACTTCGATATGCTTGGGATTTTCGATGTATTTTTCAATAAAGATAGTATCATCACCAAAAGCGGTTTTGGCTTCTCTTCGCGCTTCAATAAAGGCTTTTTGGAGTTGTTGATCGTTTCGTACTACTCGCATACCTCGTCCTCCTCCTCCAGCGGCTGCTTTGACCATAACAGGGTAGCTGATACGTTGTGCTTCTTCTAGGGCAATTTCAACAGTAGTAACAGCTTGTTGGCTACTTTCTATGACAGGAACCTGTGCAGAAATAGCCATTTCTTTGGCGCGTACTTTATCACCTAGTTTCTCCATTACTTCTGGACGCGGCCCTACAAAAATAATGTCTTCTTCTACACATCGACGTACAAAGTCTACGTTTTCGGATAAAAAGCCATAACCTGGATGAATGGCATCAGCACCGACACGTTTCGCGAGCAGAATAATTTCTTCAATGTTTAGATAAGGCTTGAGGGGTTCGTCATCATTACCAATTTGATAGGCTTCATCAGCTTTGTAGCGGTGTAAGGAGTAACGATCTTCGTAGGTGTAAATGGCTACGGTGGTAATGTGCAATTCGGTGGCAGCTCGAAAGATGCGGATAGCGATTTCGCCGCGATTGGCAACAAGTAGTTTGTGGATGTGCTTCATATTTAAGTAGGGATGGTAAAGAGATTGACTGATCCTATAAATATACTAAATTACCAAAACTCTATCTATAAACAGCCTTCTATCTGTCGTATTTTAATCATTTCTTCCCTCAATTAAGCCTCCATCTTCCTCTAACTCTTGTTGTAGTTGTTTGAGTTGCTCGGCACTTTTCCAGTTTGCGGGATTGAGTGTTAGTGATTTTTCATAATTAACAATTGCCTGTTCTTTGTCTCCTTGAATGGTAAATGCCTCTGCTAAACTGTCATAGACATTGTATGATTCGGGGAAAATTTCGGTATTGAGTTGAAAAATTTGTACAGCAGTTTTGGTGTCTTCTTTTTCGTATAAATATTTGTATCCTAGTGTATTTAGATTTGCTTCCGAAAAGATTTGAAATGCAGGATCGTGACGTTGGAAATATTTGTATTCTTTGTATGCTCTTGAGAAGCCATAATTTTCGATGATGTAAAAGAATTGCGCTTCGGTTGGTGGGGCTTTTTGAGCATGTTTGAAATTTTTGCTTAGAAGGCTATCCGCAAAACCGTGATCTATTGGCAGCTTACTTAGGAAATGTTTACTGTGATCATCATCTTTCAAACTAGCATTAAAAAAGTGTAAGGTATAAAGTGCTAATCCCTCAAAGTTTTGCTCATTATAATATTGCTCTGATTGTGGGTCATGACTAGCGACATAAGCGGTAAATGAACTAAAATCGGGATGCTCTAATTCATTAAATTTTAAACAATAAGCATCTGCATATTTGAGGGAATGGTAAAACTGGTAAGTGGTGTCAAACGAATTCCCTTTTGCCATAAACAAATAAGGCACTCGTGTTTTGTCAGTATTAAAAAAGTAGAGGTCTTTTACAAGGTCATAAAAGTATTCCATAGAACCATCATAACTGAGTACTGCATCAACATAGGTATTACGCATCTGAAACAATACATTTGCGGCACCTCCCCAACTATATCCCCATGATCCAATCTTGCTAATCTGGACATTGCTACGCGTTTGCATAAATCCCTTCAACTCCTCCATATCTTCTACTTGTGCCAATAATCCTTCTAAGTCGGAAGACATTTCTTGTTGTTCTTTTCCTGCTGAAGGAACAGCCGCAACGATGTATCCATGACTAGCCAAATACTCACAGATCATGGCATTATCCATAGGCGTAGAACTGTAAGAAGGGGCATAAATCACTAGGGGAAAACGTTCTTTTATTGGATCAGCTTCCCAAAGGGCTTTTGTTTTTTTATTCAATAGTTCTTCAGCAGAAATAGTGGTAGGGATGGAGTAAAGCATGGCATCTACCAACTCCAAACTTTGTTGTTTTATATGCTTATGTTGTTCTTTATCTATTTTTCGTTGGTATCTTTCGCGCATAAATTGTGCCTCCACATATTTTTTGTAGGGCATGTACTTAGGGCGTTTTACTCGTTTTGTGGGATACCAAATATAGGCTTGAATAGGGCGATTTTGCACATCTTCAATCACTTTTCCAAAGTAGTCTACCTCTTCTTTGTAACTACGAGAATAATCGTACAATTGTATAATGCGAAATCCTGCATGGTAAGCTCCTGCAGGTAATGAGGAGCTTGTTTCTATAACTTTTCTTTTTTGCGCAAAAATAGATGATGATTGAATCAAGAAAAGAAAAAGTAATAAACTGATAAGGGGGTGAATGTATAAGGTTTGTTTCATACCTAAGTGAAATTTGAATAGCACAATCTGCTCGAAAAAGCTCAGAGGAGACAAGTGAGTTTAGTGAGAGGAGAGTGATTGTCTTATTCAAATAACAAAACTTAAACCATACTTTTATTGTATGAGAAACTTGATGAGCAGGAAGTGTCCTAGGAAGCGGTTTCTCCCATATTCGAGGAACTAGTTGGAGCTTGATTTGCCTGATATAATCGCATAAGTTTGGCAATATCATCATTCAGACGGCTCATAGTGAGATTCAAATCAACAAGGAGTTGTTCGAAAAGTTTTTCGCGTACTTTTACATAATTCACCAAATGTTCATTAGAACTATTAACCCGTTTTGTAATTTGTAGCATATTTTGGTCAGCATGTTGATTCACTTTAGTCAATTCACCCATTGTCAACTCTTGGCGATGCAAATTATTACTTACCTCTTGTAGGGTTCCTTGTATTTTATCTAAGTGTTGGTTAAAAGTAAACACTTGATCTGCTACTTTTACACTAGAATCATCTAGGTTCGTACTAACCTGTCTAAAGTTGTGAATTAACTCTAATACATCCGTCTGTAAATTAATCAGGTTATTAGTGGCTCCAAACAAATTTTTAGATGCATTTTTTAGCTCTTCTGTTGCTGTTTTTATAACCTGTGGTAAGACCACTTGTAAATTTTTATTTACTGCTTGATCCAATTCGAACTTATCACGCTTTCTAAAAAATGGGAGTACTTTTAATAGACTAATTTCTTCAATCCGATCTAAGATTTGGTGATGTAACTGACGGGTAGCGATATACATAAACCCAAGCGTTAAAGCTCCCAACAGGCCTAGAATGATACTACCTGAAATAATAGGAAGCAAATCACTTAATACTAAGCCTAACTGATTGAGTTGGATCATACTCAAAAAACCACCAATCATTCCTACAATTATCAAACTGGCAATCGTTAAACGAATAATTCCACCTGCATTTTGATAGCGTTGAGCTAATAAGTGTGTCATACCAGTGTTGTCTATTTCCGCATCCAAATTGTCCAATAGATTAATTTGATGAATGCGGTCACGCATCCAAGTATTGGGAGGTAAAGTCTCCTCTACTTTATCCACATCTTCTCGTGAAAGCAATACTGCTTGTTTCACTTTTTCTATCGCCCCCCCCTGCTTTAACAAAGTAGCATAGTAACGAAAGATAAGTAAGAAGCTAATCACAAATAAAACAATAATCAGTACACAAACTTCCAAATTGCTATCCACAAAAATGAAACGTTGTTGTTGAAGGAGATAAGTCAAGCCTCCAAAAATAAGTGTACTGATGATGATCGTAAAAAGTGGGCTTAGTCGATTAATCATTGGTAAAATGGCTTAAGTAATAAGATTGGGTTTGTTTTGTTAATTTTACAAT
>JAHDCM010000014.1:5699-12411 GCA_020629895.1 Bacteroidota bacterium | reverse complement strand
TATAAAGATACCAAATTAAATTGATTCGTCACAAAACTGTCAGCCCCTTATGCTCAAACTCCGCACCACCATTGAGATACAGCCAATTACAACAAGTATTAAATACGAGCAACCAATTTTGTTATTAGGTTCTTGCTTTGCCCAACATATTGGCAAGCAACTAAAAGAACATAAATTATCAGTGATCCCAAGTCCTAATGGCATTTTATATAATCCTGCCTCTATCGCTCAATCTATTCACCGCCTTCATAGTGGTGCCGCTTATGACAAAAATGATCCTGCTATTTTTAACTATCAAGAAAAATGGATAAGCTTTGATCACCATGGTGATTTCTCCAAACTAAATCAAGACGAACTACTACAACATATCAATGAACAATTACAGGTTGCACACGCACAAATTCAAGATATACAATACCTCATCTTAACGCTCGGCACCGCCTATGTTTATGAACTAAAAACAAATCGTAAAGTCGTTGCCAATTGCCATCAACTACCTGCCAAAAAATTTACGCGCTACCGACTATCTGTCAGTGAAGTCGTAACCTTATTAAGCAAGCCTATTATAAAACTTCAAAAAACTAATCCCCAACTACAAATACTATTAACAGTCAGCCCTATTCGGCACTGGAAAGATGGGGCAATAGACAACCAACGAAGTAAGTCCACCCTATTACTAGCAGTCGAACAGCTTTGTCAACAATTAAAACAAGTACATTACTTTCCTTCCTACGAAATTATGATGGATGAATTACGTGATTATCGTTTTTATGCCAGCGATATGCTACATCCTTCCGAAGTAGCTATACAATATATTTGGCAGCAATTCAAGGATAGCTTTTTTAAAGAAAAAGAGCAACACCTTATGAAAAAGGTAGCGACCATTCGACAAGCATTTCACCACCGCCCTCGTTTCCCTAAAAGCCAATCTCACCAACAATTCTGCATACAACAATTAGAAAAAATTAAACGCCTGAAAAAACAGTATCCTTTTTTCAATTGGGAGGAAGAGGAACAGTATTTTTCGTATTTTTAAAATTCACTTCACCTATCCCATCAAAAGCAACACCTATGATACAAACGCATTACCGTACCTGCAACCTTTGTGAAGCCATGTGTGGACTCGAAATCCAGTATGAAGAGAAAGAGGTCAAACGCATTCAAGGCGATAAAAAAGACCCTTTTAGTAAGGGGCATATTTGTCCTAAAGCTGTTGCTTTAAAGGATATTTATGAAGACCCTGACCGTTTAAAATATCCGCTAAGAAAAAAAGCAGATGGCAGTTGGGAACAGATAGGATGGGAGGAAGCTTATGACGAAGTAGCAACACGTATTCAAGCAATACAAGAAAAATATGGTAAAAACGCAGTAGGAATCTATCTAGGGAACCCGAATGTACATAATATGGGTGCCATGTTATTCAATCGCGATTTTATCAAAAGCCTCAAAACAAAAAACCGCTTCTCAGCAACTTCGGTAGATCAGTTACCACATCATTTTGCTGCTCTCCTTCAATTTGGGCATTATATGATGATTCCCATTCCTGATATTGACCGTACCGACTTTCTACTCATCTTCGGAGCAAATCCACTCGTATCAAATGGAAGCCTTATGACTGCCGCAGGAGTTGATCGTCGATTGAAAGCCATTCAAGAAAGAGGTGGTAAAATAGTAGTGATCGATCCAAGAAGAAGTGAAACGGCCAAAAAAGCAGATCAACATATTTTTGTAAAACCAGGAACCGATGCACTCGTACTATTGGCAATGCTTCATACTATATTTGAAAAAGGCTGGGAGGATTTAGGAAGTGTTGCCGAATTCACAGATGGACTAGCAGCCGTTCAAGAAGCGGTTCAAGACTTTAGCCCTCAAAAAGTAGCCACTATTACAGGCGTTTCTGCTACTGAAATTGTCCACTTAACTCAAGCATTTTGCCAAGCCCAATCTGCTGTTTGTTACGGACGAATTGGCGTCTCTACCCAAGTATTTGGCGGTTTATCTCAATGGTTGATCAACGTCATTAATATCGTAACAGGCAATCTTGATAAAATAGGAGGTGCCATGTTTACCCTACCCGCTTTCGACCTCGTTGCACAAACAGGAAGTATGGGCAAAGTAGGTGCCTTTGCACGCTGGAAAAGTCGCGTACGTGGCTTACCCGAATTTGGGGGCGAACTACCTGTCAGTGTTCTAGCAGAAGAAATACTAACACCTGGAGAAGGACAAATAAAAGCTATGGTAACAGTCGCAGGCAACCCTGTTTTATCAACTCCCAATGGGCAACAACTAGAACAAGCATTTGAGCAACTAGAATTTATGGTATCGCTTGATATATACGTCAACGAAACAAGCTCTCATGCCGATCTTATTCTACCAAGTACTACTGGTTTAGAAACCCCACATTATGATGTTATCTTTCATGCCTTAGCCGTACAAAATACCGCCAAATACTCTCCTGCATTATTTGAAAAAGAAGCCGACCAACAACACGATTGGGAAATATTACAAGCTCTCACTACTCGGCTATCTGGCAAACCTTCCAACGGATTTACTCCCGATATGATGCTTGATTTCATGTTACAAGGTGGGCCTTATCGCAAAGAAGGAATGAGTCTCAAAAAGCTTAAAGAAGAAGTACATGGAGTCGATTTAGGTCCACTAAAACCTGCTCTACCAAAGCGACTATTTACAAAAAATAAACACATACAACTCGCTCCCGAAATACTCCTTAATGACCTCAAACGACTAGAAGATTTTTGGAAAAACAACAACCCACTTAATAAGGAGTTCCCGTTCCAACTAATTGGTCGGCGTCAATTACGCTCCAATAATTCTTGGATGCATAACAGCAAGCGCCTAGTCAAAGGGCGAGATCGTTGTACATTACTCATCCACCCAAATGATGCCGCCTCCTTAAACCTCGAAAATGGTCAAGAAGTAAAAGTAAGTTCACGAGTCGGCAATATCCAACTAAAAGCCGAAGTATCAGATGAAATGATGGAAGGAGTAGTCAGTATCCCACATGGCTGGGGACACCATCGTAAAAATATCAAGATGCAAGTTGCAGCCGCCCACGCAGGAGCCAGCGTCAATGATCTCACTGATGATCAGTTTATTGATGAGCTAACAGGAAACGCAGCACTATGTGGAGTACCCGTTTCTATCAAAGGACTTTGATATTATCTTTGTCTCTTCTCTGCCACTAAATAGGCCGAAACCGCCCAATAATTAATATGATCACCTTCTATCAACTGAGCTTCAGGAATAGCAATGGTAATCGTATGTGTTCCCGCTTTTAGCTCTCCCAAAGCAATGCTCAAAGGAGCCACATGCGATCCTGGGCACCAATTCGAGCGCGAATAATCAGACGAAGCAATTCGCTCCTGAATCGTATCCCCTTTCCACACCGTTTTCTCTGTCCAAACTCCCGAATGCGGGTTAAATCGTCGGAAAGAAGCACAATCATCTCGCCACGGTGTGTAGCGATAAATCTCCTTTCCATTTAGTGAAATTACATTTTCTTTTTGTGTAAATTCATCCCCCGTACTATGCCCACCATGCCCCGTAGTTATATACTCCAAACGCACATTATCAATGTCTTCAGGAATTTCAAAAGTCACCTCCAAAGGCTGCTTCGCAAAACCATCATAATAACCCTGACAAGCCATATATTTAAGTGTATTCACTAGTGGCAAGCACCATGTTTTCTTTGCCTCATGATACGGAATCGCACTTTCATCAAACAATAAATCCAAGTCAAACTTATACCCTTCTTTTGTCCAAGTATCTACAAATACACCAATCCAGACATCCCCTTCTAAATGTGAAATCAAATTAGAAACATCCTGCTCCCAAACCACTTCCTTTTCCCATGTTGGCACATATACTGGCCGTCGTTCCTCCATTTTATCACTAAAATACCCCACTCCAAAGGGGGTCAAAAAATGCAATAATTCAAGCGCAGGCACATACCCCTCCTCCGCCACCACACCAGGATATTTACCTTTCACATCTGCCTCCTTCAACGTCTTTATTCCCTTTTGAATCACCACCATATCTATTTCACTACTCGCAGGAATCACAAATACCGACCCTAATTTATCCCACGGATCACCCGCCGAAACCAAACGCATACGAATCGTTGCAGCTACCTGTTTTTCAAAACTTGGAAGTGTCACTTTTTTTAATAAAACGCGCCCTGCATCCAAATAAATAATCCCTTTTTCATCAGGTTCCAAAGGTTGCTCTTTCAAAGCCATATCAAAATAAATAGGCTGTTTATTAAACACAGCCACCTCCTTATCTCCAATAGATTGAAGCTGCGGTAAACGTTGACAAGCTCCTAGAAAAAGAAGTAACATCAATAAGGATAAATGTTTCATAAAATCATTTTTATATTTTTTTGGGAGTGTCCTTTTTTCACCTCGCCCGTCGATGCGTGGACGCATCGACAGACACGAGGCGAAAAAAGGTCGGGCTATCCGTTTGTAGTTGCCTCGTATAAAAGCTGTTCGGCTCTACCCCTAGCAGTGTCTTCCGCTGTCAGCCCTGCTAGTCGTAGCCTCACTAGCTTTCTACTTCGGCAAGCTACCACTACTATCCCTCACTCAAGTTCTATCTCATCTCCCCATTCATCATTCCGCGATTTCAATAGGACGACTCCCCTATCTGCATCATACGCTACATCAATTGACTTTTGATATACTCCCTCATTCAGATACTTTTTACCCGCCACTTTATACCGTAAAAAGGACAATACAGGAACAGCCTTCCTAATCTCCACAACAGTACCTTGTTTACTTGATAAGGTTCCATTTATAGAACGTTCTTGATACACTAATCCATGACCTAAATCTTCCTCCTGATATAATACAAAATCAGCTAACAAATACCACAATATTACAAAACCAATCGTACCTAATAAATAGCCAACTCCATAAACCAATATCATCCCTACTAAACTCATCGTTTTGGCTCCTGTTCGAGGAGCATTAAAATAAAAACCCCACAACAAACAACAGACCGCTAAATATAACAAACCAATACATACCCAATTCAAATTGGAAGAAACCGTTATAATATTAACCAATAATGCAAGAAGTATAATGATACTCAAACCATATACTATTCCCAATATAATAGCACGAATTCCTAAAAAATTCGTCGTTAAAAAATAAACTAAATACCCTACTATCGGCGACACCACCAAGGCAACCATCATAATCATTAAACTGTTTTCCATAATTTTGTATTTAATTCCTGGAACAAATCTTGCGCTTTCATAATTAATAGATATACCACCAAATTCATACTTTATGTCCCCACAACTCCTTCAAAAAATTGAGCAGTCAACGCTCCAAATTATGTCTTACCCACTATTTATGCACTACTTCTCTCCTAATACACCTCCAAACCCCAACGATCAAGGCTGGCAAAACCAAGCCATCTTTTTTTGGGAAGCAGATGAAACATTTGAACGAAAATCACTACCCCCGGTATTTCAAACGTATGACGAACTTTACTTCATTGTACAATCACAAGCTAACAATATTACTGTGCAAAGTGGTACCGCCTTTCCGTGGTTCGGAATGCCTGGTGGTGCATCAAAATACGCATTTATACTTAATGAACAACAAAAAATCCCACTGCAACAACTCGCCCAACAAGGGATCATTCAATATCTGAAAATAATTTCCATCAACGAAAATAACAGCCATTTTTTACAAAAAAGAGGAGAATATTATTTCCTAATGGATCAAAACAAAGTACAATACCAAAATCAGCAATTTTATTTTGGAGAGCAAACTGTCAGCTTTAGTGAGGCTGTACATAGAGGAGGTTTTCAACTAGTAAAACCCATAAATTAAAAAAAAACGTCCATTAACGGGAAAAATAGCCTACTCATAAGTCATTTCTATAGAACATAGAAATAACTTATGAAAGATAAATCCAACAACACCGATCAGGAAGGCAATAAATATGATAAAATTTTCAAGGAAAATGCCAATCCCATCTTCCTAAAATTAGTTGAATGGCAGTTGAATTTTAAGATTAAGGATTATAAACGACTCGAACCTAAGCTACAAACCACCTTAGAGCGAGAAATGGACTCGCTATTCGAAGTAGAAACTGATAAAGGAGAGGTCTTTATTCTTCATATAGAATTCCAATCAAAAAATGACCCCAAAATGTTACTACGAATGGCAGAGTATCATGGCATCATTTTAAAACTATATGCCAAACCGATCCGCCATTTAGTGATATACCTCGGTCGATACAAAGCGAATATGACCAATCAATTACCTGCAAGTATGCAGTTTACAGGTTTTGACCTACTATCTATTCGTGAATTAGATTATCAAATACTACTCTCCTCACAGGTTCCAGAGGTAATTATGTTAGCCATTTTAAGCAAATACCCCAAAAATCAAAGCGAACAAATATTAAGGGCTACACTTGATCAATTACGACATAGTTCCCCCAACATAAACGAACTAAAACGCTATGTGAAACAATTGACAATGATCTCAAAATTGCGTAAATTAGATAACAAAACCATTAAAATCATTACAGATATGCCTATAGATATTGATGTTACAACCAGCTACCTATATAAACTTGGAGCAAAAGAGGAAAGAAGGAAAATAAAAAAAGAACTGCGAGAGGAAAGAAAAAAAATCAAAGAAGAGGCAAAGGAGGAAGTCAAGGAAGC
>JAHDCM010000014.1:2528-5599 GCA_020629895.1 Bacteroidota bacterium | reverse complement strand
TTTCTATGCTTAAACTAACAGATCAAGAACTAGAAGCAACAATATACGATATAGAAGCAGGAATTGAATGTTACTATAATAAACAGAACCATACCATTTTCACAAACATTGAATTAGATATTATCTATTCGAGTAGTGAAGTAGAAGAAATGATTGCCCAGAAAGATGAACGTATCATTCCTTATTTGGATTTTGAAAAAAATCCTGACAATTATAGCTTTCTAAGCCGAATGCCCTCTTCGGATTCCTACCGTCTTATGGAAACATTTATTAACTACCATGTAAACGATGAAGCTTTACAAAGGAAACTCCAGCGAGCCATTGATCAAAAAAAACCTTTTCGCCGTTTCAAAGATACTTTAATCAATAATTCTGATCAGCTTATGAGAGCATGGTCAAAATTCGAAATGAATAAAAAGATTGATGCTCTCAAATTCCAAATACAACTTATTATTGATGCAAACGAAGATTAACATTTATCTCTTCCTACTGTGTTGTTGTTTACTTTCTTGGAGTTGTCTAAATAACAGTAACTCCAATTCTAACTCTAATATTCCTTCCTCCATCTCCATAGACAGCATTCCCAATTCTACTACTCACCCAACAAGCACCATAGAGAAAGTAAATTCCGAAAATAGTCAACCTCCCATTATCGAAAGGGGATTTGACCGAACTGAAATAAAAAAACACCTCCAAGAAAAAATAGCCCAAAACAAAGCCTTAGTCGTACAGGTATTTGTGCCTCTCTGTGATAATGAACATCAAGGAATAGTGCCTGTAAGTAAACTACTAGGAAATGGTTTTGACCTAAAAAACAACTTGTACTGGGGTGCAAAATATGGACTCAAAAATCACTTTAAACAATTGAAAGGTTGGAAATATATAACTGGTGCAACAGGCATAAATGACACCATTTTAGAGCGAGTCAGTTTCCGTAAACAATTTGCAAATGGAGCAACTGTTTTGCTAGTATTAGATGCCTATCGAGGGGATCAAATGAAAGCATGTTTGGAAGACTTTTTGCAAGCAGCTTCAGGAAATTCTAAGGTACAAATAGCGCAGGGAGAAAGTACTACACAACAGGAACTAATACCTGACTTGGTGGTGTTTAATGGGCATAATGGCTTGATGGATACACAAGTAGCCCCAGTGAAGCAAGGAGGTACGAATCCGCGTGATGCAGCCATTATTGCTTGTGCCTCTAATGGATATTTTAAAGATCATCTAGCACGCGCCCACGCTTACCCCCTACTAACCACCACCAATTTCATGGCTCCTGAAGCCTACGTTGTAGCGGCTCTTATTGATGCTTGGGCATTACAAAAAGAAGAAACAGCCATTCGAAAAGAAGCAGGCAAAGCCTATCACAAATATCAAAAATGTGGCATTCGAGGAGCAACGAATTTATTTGAGGTAGGATGGTAAAATCGCAGGACAGATTTACTTAAATAATTCATTTCATGCTAACTACCTACTTTTTTAATGGTATCTATAAAGCCATTCTTGGCACGGTCTCTCATCGCACATTTTTACTACACGCATTTTTTCTCTTCCTTTCCCTTTTCTTTTTCTCCTGTCAAACCTCTCCCACTACTACTAAAAAGGCAACATCTCCTTATGATCATCCCAATTGCTATTTTTTGGAAGATGGAGAAGAAGAAATCTCCATTGAAGGTTTTTTATTTTTAGATTCTAAGCAAAATATATTCTTAGAATTTGAAGATTCCTTGTTTAATGGAAAATTAAAATTACTATCAGACCCTGAAATGTGTGCGTCTATTCATCGAGCCTATGATAGTTATTTAGTCTTTAAGAATCCTGAAGATGGCCCTTTTCGAGTGGATATTTATGGACATTATATGGAAGTAGGAGTCACCGAATGGCCTTGGCCACATCGTCGTCGGGAATTTTATGTCCATCAAATTAGTTTCTTAGGAGAATAAACAAAATCTCATGGAAATTACCACTATTTACTTTTATGCGGTTAGTGCGCCTTATGGCGAATTCTCTAATTTTGCGTTATATCCGATCAAACTAAAGGGGCAAATATGGCCCACTTCTGAGCATTATTTTCAAGCACAAAAGTTTATGGATGCCACTTATCGTAGCAAGATTCGAAAAGCTAAATCGCCAATGAAAGCGGCAGAAATGGGACGCAGTCGTCGAGTGCGTATTCGCCAAAATTGGGATTATATGCGTGATCAAGTGATGTACGAAGCATTGAAAGCAAAATTTACCCAACATCCTGAGTTAAAAGACTTATTATTATCAACAGGCGATCATCGTTTAGTTGAACACACACATTTGGATGCTTATTGGGGAGATGGAGGTAATGGAAAAGGGCAAAATAAGCTAGGGAAATTATTAATGCGATTGCGAAACACTTTACAAGAATAAAATCATATTTAATAATGAAAAACTTCCGTTCCCTTTCTTACTTCGATTTTATAACGTTTCAAGGGCTTACCTCTGTTTGGGGTGTTATGCTTGGTGTTTTTTTATGCCTCATCATAGGCTCTTTAATGATTAATCTATCTGCTAATCGTTTTCCAGCAGGTATTATTATATTACCCGTTTTTGCCTTTGGTCTATTTATGTTTTTTTCTGGAGGCAACTATAATATGTACACTAGAGGAAGAGAGCTGGTACAAAGAGCCGCAACGAAAAAACTAACACATACAGTTATCACAAATATAAAAGTTCAAGTTAGAAACTATGTGCGATTCAAAACAAATAGAAGACGAGAGTTTCCTACTTTTTCTCAAACTCTTTATGACTTCTCTCGCGCAGACATTTGCATTACTCCAACAGCACTTATTCTTATGGGACATGGATCAAATGGCTTTTTTAATCGTGCTTATACTGCCCCAATTATACTAGTGTGGAAAGAACTTGCCCCGCCTTTTCCAAGTCCTAATATCGGAAGGATTATTAATGTCATTCCTAATAATGATAAGAAGCAAATATTGATCATAAAAGACGCTCATGTCACTAAACCTATTACCCTTGTTTTTGACTGGGATGATCGCTTGGGGAATTGGGTAACGAAACGATTGTTGGGGGATTTTTAA
>JAHDCM010000014.1:0-2428 GCA_020629895.1 Bacteroidota bacterium | reverse complement strand
TTAAAACTCAAAATTCCAACTCACAGAAGGCAAAATCGGAAACAGTGAGGCCTGTTTCGCCACATACTTCAATACCTTATTATCCTCTGTACTTAGCTCCGCATCTTCTACCTCATCAAAATAAATGAAAAATGGATTGCGACGATTATACGCATTATAAAAGCTAATCGCCAACTCTGAACGAAACCGTTTACGCGGCTTAAATCGCTTAATAAAACCCACATCCAAACGATGATAAGCGGGCATTCGGAAATTATTTCTCTCTGTATAAACGGACACCACCTCTGGATCAGAAAAATTAATCCCATACAAAAAATAACGCCCAGGAGCCAAATCAAACGCTACACCTGTACGGTACGTCCAATTGAGACTGACTAACCAATTTTTAGGCAGTTCATACTGACTCACCAAATTTACCACATGCCGACGATCATACGTAAATGGAAATGGATTGCCATCATTCAGGTTCTCAAATTGACGACGCGACCAAGACAAGGTATAAGCCAACCAACCCGTCAACTTCCCCTCATTTTTCTGAATCTGAACTTCAGTTCCATAACTCCATCCCTTCCCCACTTCCATACGTTCATGGTAATTCTCATCAATAAATAAGAAATCAGCCCCATTCTTATAATCCAATTCGTTTTGCAACCACTTGTAATAATACTCATTCGTAATGCCCACTTTTCCATCCCACAACAAACGATTCCACCCCGCCGATACCTGATCAGAATACTGTGGCTTGATAAACCCATTACTCGGAAACCAGGGATCTAAAAAGCTGAGATAACTAAACTTAACCTGATGTAAATATTGCGCCATTCGCGCATAACTTGCCTTTATCGAAGTGGCCGTATTCAACTGATAATTTACCGAAGCACGCGGCTCAATCGTGCGATAAAACTTTTTATCTTTCGTCAAAAAACCTGAAAAGCGAAGTCCTGCCTTTAAAGCTAATTTTTTATTAATCTGCCAATCATCCGAAAAATACAAGGCCATCTCTTGCCCTGTATGCTCTTGTTCCTCACTAATATAATCGGTTGCCAAATCACCATCTGCATTAATCGTCCCAAAATAAAATTCTGTTGGACGGATCAAATGGTGGGTCAACATCCCTCCAAAACGCAAATTATGTCCATTGCGCGCATAATAATCAAAGTCTTGTTTCAAACTATACGTATAAGTCTCTGAGCTACTTCGAAACTCAAAAAACTCTCGAAAACTAAAGCGATCTCCATATTTAAATCGACTTGCATTGATACTCGTATTCGAAAACAACTCAGGACTAAAAATATGATTCCAACGCAGCGTTCCCGTCGCATTTCCCCAATTCAAGCGGTAAGTACTCGAATTATCACTACCAAAACTCAAAGCCATTTTATCTTGCCCAAAATACCCACTCAAATAAATGCGATCTTTCTCACCCAAAATATAGTTGACTTTTGCATTCAAATCGTAGAAAAAATAATCAGGAATTTGCTGATCCGCAGGAAGCTGCGTATTAATGGCAGGAGTAAAAATATCAAAATAAGTACGTCGCCCACTCACAATAAACGAAGAGCGATCTTTCACAATCGGCCCTTCAAGTGTCAAGCGCGAAGAAATCAAACCAACACCCCCTTTTCCTTCCCACTTTTTCATATTCCCCTCGCGCATCTGTACATCTAATACCGACGACAAACGCCCTCCATACTTCGCTGGAAAATCACTCTTGTAAATCTCCAAATTTTTTATAATGTCCGAATTGAACGTACTGAAGAACCCAAAGAAATGCTCTGGATTATAAACCGTCGCTTCATCCAACAAAATGAGGTTTTGGTCATTTCCTCCTCCACGCACATAAAAACCCGATGTTCCTTCCGATCCCGCTTGTACCCCCGCCGTCATCTGTACCACTTTCAAAATATCCGACTCCCCAAATGCCACAGGTATCGTTTGCAATTTTTGAGACGTAATTTTCTGCACCCCCATCTGATTCTGCTCAATCAACAACTGGTTTGCATCTTCAGTAATCACCACCTCTTCTAAAACTTCCGACCCACCCGCCAAGTTAAAATCTACCACCAAATCCTCCTGCGGCAACACCCGAATCTCACTCCGTTCATACCCAATATAACTAATCACCAAACTAATAGAATCCTCCTCCGATCGTGGCACCTGAATGGCATAATAGCCATACACATTCGTCGTCGCCCCTCGCTGTAACTCCTTTACAATTACATTCGCCCCCACCAGCGTCTCCGCACTTCCCCCATCCTTCACATACCCACTAATCGTCACATTATCTAACGATCTTCCTCGTTCCTCTTCTTGTGCCAAACACCACTGCACACAAAATAAAAGTTGAATAAATAGAATGATTTTTTTCATAAGGAATGAGCCATTAAACAATTCAAAAAACACAACTAGATAATAATGCACCCACACA
>JAHDCM010000441.1 GCA_020629895.1 Bacteroidota bacterium | reverse complement strand
CACTTGTTACCAAACTTAGCCCCACTGCAACACTTATATGGGAAAACAAACCTTTCCTCTTCTTGACCGCAGATGGTCGCCCCACCCAACTCATTCCCCTTCAAGATGGGGGGCATCTCGTAGTTGCCAAGTACACCTTTTGTGACCTTGTTGGAGAAACAAGTTGTTGGAGCTTTATCAACCTTATCAAGTATGATGCAGCAGGCATGGAACTATGGAATACTGCTACCCAATCTATCGCCATAGATGAGGCCTTTAATAATGCGCATGCTTTTGAATTGTCTGATAATGGTCTTTTAATGGTAGGAGCAGCTATTTTTAGTGAAACCTCTCCTACCGAAGAAACCTTAAATACCATCCTCTTTCGTTTGACAAGTGATGGCTCTTTACTAGGCAATCAATTAATAGGCAATGTCTTTATTGATCAAAATCTAAACTGTATTTTCGACGAAGGTGAATATACCCTCCCACAACAAATCATTTCTCTTTCTAGCGAGACTAACAATGCTTATCGTGCGATCACTAATCCTATTGGCGAATATGCTGTTCGCGTACTTCCTGGCACCTATACCATTGAATTAGAAAACAGAAGTGAGTTATATGCACTAGATTGTTATCCTACTCCCGAAGATTTACAAGTCACTTTTACAGAAGATTATGCGACTCAAACGGTCGATATTGCCTTAACCCCATTGGCAGCATGTCCTTCCATGAATGTGCATATTGGTGTGGGAGAAATAGCACCTTGCAAGGCTTCCAATTACCGTATCCATTATTGTAATGCTGGAACTACCGAAGCACAAAATGCCTACGTTACCCTACAATTAGACCCTCATCAAAGTATTAGTAGTAGCGATATTCCTCCTATTTTACTAGGAGGACGTATCTTCCAATTCAATTTAAGCAACCTAGAACCTGGCAAATGTGACTTTTTTGATGTGCAAATAGAGTTATCTTGTGAGGTAGAAGTGGGCAGATCACACTGCGTAAAAGCACAAATTTACCCGCGTATTTCCTGTATTCCAGCAAGCGAAAACTGGGATCAATCATTTATTGAAGTGGATGCAAGTTGTGAAAATGATGAGGAGGTTACCTTTACCATCACTAATACAGGAACGGGTGACATGAGTCAATCAAAAACCTATGAAGTGTACGAAGATCATGTAATGTTAGATATCAGCCCCTTCCAACTCGATGCAGGCGATCAATTACAATTTACCCGCACTGCCAATGGTACTACCATGCGATTAGAAGCCGAACAAAGTGACGATAATCCTAGCTTGAGTTTACCGATTGCTTTTGTGGAAGCTTGTGGTACCAATGAAAATGGCACCATCAGTTTGGGCGTCATCAATGCTCTAACAGATGGCGATCATGATGATTTCCTAGACATTTCTTGTGTGATTAGTACCGCCTCTTTCGACCCGAATGATAAAGCCGTTACGCCTGCCGGTGTGATGCCACAACATCATTTTGTCAATGTCACCGATCAACTAAATTATAAAATCCGCTTCCAAAATACAGGAACCGATACCGCCGAGTTAGTCATCATTAGAGATACGCTGTCTCAACACCTCAATATAAGTACCTTTGTAGGAGGCGTGAGTAGTCACGATTACACCGTTCAATTTGTAGACACCAATGTCCTTGAGTTTCACTTCGACCCGATCGAACTCCCTGATAGTAATGTCAATGAACCTGCCAGTCATGGCTTTGTAGAGTTTAGCATCTACCCCTACCCCACTACGGGGCTTCGTACCCGCATCGAAAACACAGCCGCCATTTACTTCGATAACAATGCGCCCGTTATCACTAATACCACCTTTAATACCATTGGAGAGCGGTTTTATAGTGAAAACATTATAAGTAGTACCGATATATTGGTAGCCGATTTACAAATAGAACTTGCTCCTAACCCTACGAAGGGGCAAGCCATACTTCGTCTCAATGGCGTAGCAGACTTACAACATTACTCACTAGAAATTTTTGATCTGCTTGGTCGTCAAGTGCAGGTCTATCAAAACCGAGGCAGTTCAAGTATCATCATAGATACACACGATCTGCTGCCTGGCATGTATATGTACCACCTCAATAAAGCAGGACAAGCAGTAAATACAGGAAAGTTAATGATTGAATAGTTATGGGGCGTGTCCTGTTTTTCCTTTTTTGCCTGAAGTTCATGCGTGGACGCATGAACTTCAGGCAAAAAAGAAAAAAACAGGTCGGGCTATCCGCTTGTAGTTGCCTCGTAGACAAGGGGTTTGGCGAATACGCCTAGCAGTGTCTTCCTTCGTCAGCCCTGCTAGTCGTGCCTCACTCCCTTTCTACTTCGCCAAGCTACCGCTACTATCCCTCACGCGAAAGACGTTTGAACGATAGACGATCTACGGGCGACGAGCGTACTTTTGTCACTCATTATACCTGATTAATTTTGCAATAAACTGCCTCTACAAAGAACGGGGGAACCCACAAAAATTGTAATTATAAATCCCTGAAGATTTCATTACTTTCGAAGTGTAAAACAACACCTAACAATCTATAAAAAACAAACCAGGTTAAATATGAAAAACTTTAAAGCAAATCATTTTTTATGGCAAGTAGTACTGCTTACCTGCTTACTTTGTCATTTTTCTATTCAACAAGTGCAAGCACAATGTTCAGGTGTAGCAGAAAGCGACTCTTTAGAGTTGGTTGCTTTTTATCATGCTACTGGTGGAGATAATTGGAAGGATAACAGTGGTTGGCTGGTGGCTCCAGTTAAAGAATGGCATGGCATTAGACTGAC
>JAHDCM010000013.1 GCA_020629895.1 Bacteroidota bacterium | reverse complement strand
TTAAATAACTCGGCATAATACCCATTTTGTGCTAGTAATTCTTCATGTGAACCAAGCTCTGCCATTTTTCCCTGTTGAAGTACCAAAATGCGATCGGCCATACGCACCGTAGAAAAGCGGTGTGAAATAAGAATGGCTGACTTGCCTTTAGTAAGATCCGCAAAACGTAAAAAAACCTCATACTCTGCACGCGCATCTAAGGCTGCTGTTGGCTCATCAAGTATTAGTAATTGCGTATCGCGCATATAAGCCCTTCCTAATGCAATTTTTTGCCACTCTCCACCCGACAAGTCTACCCCACCCGTAAATCGACGGCCTAACATCTGCTCATATTTCTGAGGTAATTTATCAATAACCTTATCTGCTAAACTTTGAGTTGCAGAGTTCTCTATTTTTTCAAGCTTCTCTAATTCCTCAATATTCCCAACAGCAATATTTTCAGATGCTTTCATATTAAAGCGCACAAAGTCTTGAAAGATCACCCCAATACTTTGCCGTAAGGCCTGTAATTTATACTCTTTCAAATCATGTCCATCTAATAAAATACGTCCTTCACTAGGTTCGTAAAGTCGGGAGATGAGTTTAGTGAGAGTTGTTTTTCCCGCACCATTTTCGCCCACCAAAGCCAGTTTTTCACCTGCTTTTAGGTGAAACGAAACATTTCGCAAAGCCCAGATTTCGGTATTGGGATATTTAAAGCCCACATTTTCAAAAACGAAGCCTTCTTGAATGCTTGTGGGCATATCGCGCCAGCCATCAGCATCGCCTCCATAATCGGGAGCCATATCAAAAAAGTCGAATAAGTCTTGTAAGTATAAGGCCGATTCTCCGATAGCCGAAAAGCGGGTCAAAATAGCTTGTAATAAATTGCGTAAGCGATTAAAGGAGCCTGCAAGGAAAGTCAAATCACCGACACTAATTACTTTAGCTACTGTTTGTAATAAAATAAACACATAAGCCGCATAATAACCTGCGGTTCCCAATGAATTGAATGCGGTTCCCCACACTGCTCTTTTGATAGCCAAGCCTCGATTGGCTTTGTAGTAATTATCTGCTAGGATTTGAAACCGTTTGGCTAAAAAATCCCCCAAACCAAATACCTTCACCTCTTTAGCTGTTGTGTCACTTGCTCCAATAAATCGAAGATAATCTAACTCTCTTCGTTCAGGTGTCCAACTGCGGGCAAGCGAATAGCGATGCTTATTGAAGTAATTTTCACTAAGAAAGGAAGGAATAACGGCAATAATCAGTAAGACAATTAACCAGGGATTGAATACCACTAAACCCGCTGCTAAGAAAAGCACTGTCACCATATCTTGTACTTGTAGTAAGAGTTGTGACATCAGCACTACGCGACTAGTGGTTTGTCGTCTAGCACGTTCTAGTTTATCATAGAAGGTTGCGTCCTCAAATTTGGGTAGGTCAAGGGCCGCCGCATGTTCGATGAGTCGTACTGAAGTTTCGTTGGCTACGAGGTCGCCAAGTAGGGCATCCATCAGTAAAATGCCTCGGTTGAGTATTTCGGAAAGGATGCCTAGTGCAAATTCGATGGCCACGATTTTCCATAGGTAGCTCATCTCTACTTCACCACTTAGGCTCATCAGGCGAATCACTTCATCTATGATGAGTTTGCCCACAAATAGCATCGTAACAGGAATACCTGCCTTTAATAATCGTAATAATACATTGGCAAGGGTCATCCACTTATTGGTGTCCCAAATTAGGCGGAGGAATCGCGGTAAGTTTTTAAGGGCTGCTAGATGTTCTTTAAAGCTGAGTTCGCGCCTAAAACGCTTATCATTTTGAGGATTCTTTTTTTTAAGACCGAATATATTTGACCAGAAAGACATATTGTGCTGAGGGATTGAGGGATTGAAGGATTGAGGGACTGAATTGTTTTCCGCGTGAGGGATAGTAGTGGTAGCTTGGCGAAACAGAAGCCCTGTGATGCTGCATCTAGCAGGGCTGACAGCGGAAGACACTGCTAGGTGCATAGCGGAACGGGCTTGTGTGAGCCAACTACAAGCGGATAGCCCGACCTGAAGTAGGGATTGAGGGACTGAAGGATTGAAGGATTGAAAGAGTGAGGCTTGGGTATCGCTGTGTTTCCTTCAGTTCCCGAAACCCTATGAAAGGACACGCCCAGATAAAAAAATGACAGCCGCTAACCCATCTAAAGTAGCAGGCTAACGACTGTTGCATTTTCATTTATCTACTGTTTAGTAAGTGACGAAACACCTACTTATTAACAGATAGAATATCATAAAGTTTTGACCTCAAAGTCAAGGATTGGTAGCTAATTCAGGCCCTTGGCTAGTGAATTTGTACCCAACCCCTCTTACAGAGTGAAAAAATTTCGGTTGGCGAGGATTTTTCTCAAAGTATTTACGGAAGGCGAGGATAAAATTGTCAATGGTTCTGGTAGAAGGGAAGACATCATAGCCCCACACGTTTTGCAAAATTTCTTCACGTGACACCACTTGTTTGTCGCGCACAATGAGTAATTTTAGCAGTTTAGCTTCTTTTTTGGTCAGGCTAATTTCTCCTTCATTGCAAATTGCTTGATAAGTGCTAAAGTTCACTACATTTTCTCCGAATGCGAATTGGTTTAGCTCTTTATCTTCGGGAGTTCCTAGTTTGCTACGTCTAATAAGTGAGTTGACGCGTAACAAAAATACCTGATCATTAAAAGGTTTAGTGAGGTAATCGTCTCCTCCTTTTTGCAGACCTTGAATCATATCTTGTGTAGAATCTTTGGCAGTTAGAAACAAGATAGGAACTCTCGTATTATCCAGCCTAACCTGTTCGCAAACACTATATCCGTCAAGTTCGGGCATCATAATATCTAAAACGATCAAATTAAAACGTTGTTCTTTAAACACTTTCAATGCTTCGTAGCCATCTTCCACAGCTACCACTTCGTAGCCTTCCTTCTTGAGTTTTAATTCAATCGACTCGCGCATGACTGCTTCGTCTTCTACTAATAAAATTCTTGAAACCATAATGATTAAGCTTTAATGTGACAAAATATGGTCGTTAAAAAAGAGGGTTAAGACACTCATGAAGTAAGGGTAGGGGTTTAATCTTATTTTTGTCCACGCGCTTACTTTCATAATTTAAGTACCTAAGCACATATAATCGACACATTTTTGACAGGCTCTTTTTCCGCCATACTTCGTTAAAAATACTCGCCGTAGCTATGGCTATGTCTGTGTTTTTTGCCTTGTCTGACGAAAAAAATAGCTGTGTCAAAAATGGCGATTATTTATGCTCAGGTACTTATATGTTTTAATTTGGGGGTATCAATACGTATTATTTTATAAAAAACAGTTTCCTTCTCCACGATATGTGGGTACTCGATCAACGATTTCACCACGACTTACGAGTAATAAGGTATTGAATCGTTCGCACAATTCGCCTGCTTTGCTATGCCTCAAAAAGACAGGATCACCGAGTTTGAGCTTTTCATCTCCCTTGTACACGATAGGGGTTTGCACCTCCCCTACTCCTTCGTTATCAGTGAGTTGAATCCCTTTGGGCAAATAAGGTACAGGAGCTTTATCTTTTCCGATTGCACCAGAAGCGATATAACCGCCTCCACTACAAGTATAAATATGTTTTTGAGGTCGCCTCACTATTTCGATGGCATAAGCGGCTGAAGGAGCGTGTTTGAACTGCACATAATTGTCAAACAATCCAGAAGCATAAAAACCTGATCCGATGGTCACTTCTGTCACTACCTCCTCTTCTCGTGTAGATTCCAGGCTACCTGTGCCGCCTCCATTAACTAATTCTAAATCAATTCCTTTGCTATGAATCAGTTCAACGATTGCTTTTCTACGGGCAGCTACCTCTTTGATAGAGCGTTTTTTCAGGCGTCTAATCACGCCATTCATCACTTGTTTTCCAGGTACGTTATCACCTAATCCAGCAATTTGCGCTTCATACCCCATCACACCAACCAATTGTACATTGCTAGATTTCGCAATTGCTTTCAGGTATTTCTTTGCTTTTTCTACACTGTTTACACTTGAGCGATGCACTCCAAAGTGAATGCCAGGCAATTCAGAAGACATATCGACATCTAAACAAACTGGCACTATTACCCCTTCTTTCTCTCCAATACCCTGAATACGTTTGATATGAGCAGTTTGATCGGTCATCAAAATCAGTTTTTTGCCTTGTTTTATTTCCTGACAAACTGCTTTAATATGTCTTTCATCCCATACAGGATAAGCGATTAGCAAATCATCGAACCCTTGCTGGCTTAAAAAGACCGCTTCGGGAGCCGTAAAAGCCATAATTCCTTGAAATTGCTCATCCATCTCCAAGATTCTTCGTAGTAAATAAGTACATCGAATAGACTTGGAGGCAATACGTATCTTCTTCTCTCCAGCTCTACGTTTTAAGACAATGCCATTGGCATCGAATAAATCGAGATCGACAAAAGCAAAAGGCATAGATTCATTTCTAAATACCTCTTTGTAATATTGATAGGTACGGGTCAATTTGATTTACTTAATGACTACTTGTACAGGAGATGGGTAATTTTACATAACTGCAAACTGATACTCTTTTACAGTATCCACAAAACATTTTATATTATCTAATGGCGTATCTGGCTCTAAGCCATGCCCTAAATTAGCAATATGTTTTTGATACCCAAAAGCATCTAACATGTTGGTTGTTGCTTTCTTTATATATGTTGGGTTAGCGTAAAGTAAACAAGGATCGAGGTTACCTTGCAAACTTTTACTTGAACCAATTCGTTGTCGTACATTTTGTGGAGACATCGTCCAATCAAGTCCTAAAACTTGACAAGGCAACTCATTTAGTGATTCAATCGCATAACCTACACCTTTAGCAAAAACGATTATTGGCACTTCAGTAATGCTTTCACAAATTTTTCGAATGTATGGCAATGCAAAGTGATGAAACAACTTAGGACTCAACATACCTGCATGAGAATCAAACAGTTGCACAATATCAGCCCCAGCTTTGATTTGCTCTTTGAGATAGAAGATAGTACTTTGAGTAATCATTTCTAACAACTCATGAGCCATTTCAGGAGCTTGGTAAAGCATTTTTCGACCTTTAGAAAAAGTTTTGGAACCTTTTCCTTCTGTCATGTATGCAAAAAGCGTCCAAGGACAACCTGCGAAGCCAATTACAGGGATTTTACCTGCTAATTCTCGCTTTACCAACTTTATTGCCTCAATAGTATAAGCGATTCCTTCTAAGTCATTTACCACCTCTAATTGATCAATATCTTGTTTGGTAGCAACTGTCTTTGGGAAATAAACCCCCTTTCCACCAATAATCTCATAATCTAGATGCATTGCTTCAGAAATCACTAAAATATCTGAAAAAATGACAGCTCCATCTACTGCTAATTCATCTATGGGTTGAATCGTTACCTCACAAGCTAATTCGGGTTGTTTTACCAACGTTTTAAAACTTCCCATTTTGGCTCTCAAAGCCCGATATTGTGGTAATATTCGACCAGCTTGCCGCATCATCCAAACGGGAACTCTTTCGGTTGTAACACCTGTGGCAGCACGCAATAAGAGGTCATTTTTTATCTCCATGTACAGTTTGTTTCCTCTAAAATAACAATTTATATATTGTCATGTAGATTTCACGAAGATTTTTTTTCTAAAAACTAGTGAAACATCTCTTTGAACTAGTGAAACTACAATAACAATGAGTGAACTATTTTAGTATTTTTACATGTAATTGCAATAAAGTGATAAACAGCTTAACTAATTTAAATTATCATAATCTATAAAATACTTATAGTTACAAGCCCAATGTAGTATTGTAGTATATAGATACTCGTTTCCTGATACTAACATGACAATTATTTTTAAAGCAAAAATAAGCATAATTAGTTAAGATTCGTATCATTTCCTCACTAAAAAATGAACCTAACATGAAAATAGCCCCCATAAAAAGTCACAGAAGTTCAACAAACGTCCTATAATTGGACAAAATCACTTCTAGTGAGGCTTTTTATAGACCGTACATTGTTAGGATGCAATAAAGCGAGTAATACTGTTTTGCTATCCAATAAAATAAGATTAAGCTATTACACAACAAACCTAAATCATTGTTGTGGCATACAATAATATTATTTTAATAGTAGGTCTTCCGCAATGTAAAAAAGAAAATTGGGGTACGAAATACACATAGGATTTACATTCATGCAAAAATGCAAGCAGATGTGTAATTTGGGTGGGCAAAAACGAAATCCTTATAAAATAAGGTATAAAAAACGAAACAATTAAAAAAGGATTAAAAGGGTACCTCAAAGGTATTATTTTATTTCCATAAATTAAAAAGAATTAGCACATTTATCTAAAAAATATTTATAGACATACATTACAGAAGCTGAAATTAGCATGATACTTTCTTGACAACTACGTGAAAAATAAAATATTTAATAGCCTACAAAATATCAATTTATAAAGATACCTAATCAATAAAAAAGTTTAAACAGGCAGCATAAAAAAAATCAAATACCTACTAAATACAATTTATAAAATAATTTAAATTAAAATTATTTTACTTTTAACTGGCATTATATTTAGTCTAGCTTCAAAAAGCATAATAATATAGTGCTTGATAGTGCATTCTCACAATAAGACAAAGTA
The DNA here is from genome assembly GCA_020629895.1 of Bacteroidota bacterium. Taxonomy (GTDB): domain Bacteria; phylum Bacteroidota; class Bacteroidia; order Chitinophagales; family UBA2359; genus JAHDHP01. The sequence continues at coordinate 10,832 of JAHDCM010000013.1, read as the reverse complement.
CCTATGTACGCTATTTTGGGCTTCCGTCATATAGGCAATATTTAAACTAGTAGAATTATTATTTTTAGATTACCTTAGTAAAGAAAAATAAATAACTAAGGCCATTATGCTGACTATCTTGTCGATATACTTCGTTATAAAGCCTCGCCGATGCGCTGCATCGCCTACGTTTTATGCCTTGCCTATCAACAAGCTAGTATCGCATTATGGCCCTACTTATTTATTTATCTTTACTTAGTAGACATTAAACTATAAGCAACCAATAAGTTGATATCAATGGATTATAAAAAGATGGAAAAAAAAGATAAATTACTGCTTATTGCCAAAGAAAGGGCGAACTTTAAAAGCCATTTGGTAGCATATCTAGCTGTAAATACTTTTCTTTGGTTACTTTGGTATTTTTTAGAGGAAGAATCGGATCCTTGGCCTTTAATGCTTACTTTGGGCTGGGGCATTGCTGTTGTAACCAATTACTTCAAAGCCTATAAAAAAAGAGATTGGGTAGAGCAGGAATACCTGAAACTACTACAAGAAGAAGAGGAAAAAGAATACTGGGAAAAAGGACTTTATCGCGAAGAAAACCAAGATCAGCATCAATAACGCCTATCAACTACTATGGTACTGACTTTTTCTATGATGGTAGTGATTGCCATTACTATTATAGCTGTTATTTTATTCATCACAGAACTATTTCCTGTTGATGTAACTGCCGTTTTAGTGATGGTTGCTTTGCTATTAACAGGTATCCTTACTCCTCAAGAAGGCTTATCTGGTTTTAGTAATGAAGCAACGATCACCGTTATGGCCCTGCTAATACTTAGTATTGGGCTACAAAGTACTGGATTAGTTGATCAAATTGGTGATAAACTAGAAACGCTTACAGGAAAAAGCGAGTGGAAAATCAGTTTTTTTACAATCGTTATTGTTGGTTTCTTATCAGCTTTCATGAGCAACACCGCCATTGTTGCCATCTTCATGCCTATTGTCATCAAATTAGCCAACTTCGCCAAAATAAGTCCCTCCAAATTTCTAATGCCGCTTTCTTTTGCAGCCATGATAGGTGGAACTTCCACAGTTATAGGCACCTCTACCAACATTATTGTTGCCAATTACTACCTCCAAACTACTGGAAACAGCATTGGCATATTCGAATTCTTCTATTTAGGCTTACTTTTCTTTTTTGTATTCATCTTATTCATGTTTTTTATTGGACAGTATATCGTACCTGGCCATAAAAAAGAAGACAATCTAACTACCGCCTACAATCTACATAAATACCTCACCCAAGTACAAGTCACGCCAGGCTCTTCTATGGTAGGCAAAAAAATAGAAGATACCGATTTAAGCAAAAAAGATGGTGTCGATATTATAGGTATCAATCGTGTCAATGAGCCACTTTGGTTTCCAGAACAAATTGAAGCCATACAGCCCAATGACTCACTCGTACTAAAAGCAAGCCTTGAAGATATTATTGCGCTTCAAGATATAGAGGGACTGAAATTAAAACAGAAAAAAATAGATGATAAAAAGCTCTCTTCCGAAGAAGCGATCCTAGTAGAAGCCATTATTGGACAACATTCGACATTTGTCGGACATCGACTCGGAGAAATTGATTTTTATGAACTATTCCGAGCCGTTCCACTGGCCATTCGAAGAAGCGGCGTATCGCTCTCCAAAAAGTTAGATGATATTGTCATTCAATTTGGCGATGTACTCCTTATGGAAGCTAGGCGTTCTCGTATGGATGTCTTTTTCAATTATCCTGGCTTTATTGCACTAGAAAAACTAAAAAAGAAAAACTTCCGAAAAGAAAAATCACTCATTTCAGTCATCATCATATTAGGTGTCATTATAGCAGCAGCGACCAACCTTTTAGATATGGCAACTGCCGCCCTGACTGGTTGCGCCTTACTATTTATTACAGGATGTGTATCTATGAGATATGTTTACCGCCGACTCGAATGGCGAGTTATCTTCCTTTTAGCAGGCATTTTACCGCTCGGACTAGCCGTCGAAAAAACTGGTGTAGGTAATTATATCGCTGCCAATATAGTACAATACGTCGGCACCTCCTCACCTACCCTCATGATCTCTATTTTATTTCTTATGACGACCCTGCTCACTAGTTTTATGTCCAATAATGCCACCGCCATCCTCCTAGCTCCTATTGCCATAAACCTCGCTAATCAATTTGGCTTTGACGACCCTAAACCTTTCGTTCTAACAGTGATGTTTGCAGCAAGCACCAGTTTTCTAACACCAATCGGTTATCAAACCAACACACTGGTTTATGGGGCTGGTCAGTACACCTTTGCCGACTTCCTAAAAGTTGGTGGCTTACTCACGCTTATAGTCTGGCTATTAGCCACCTTTCTAATACCTTATTTTTACTTTTAACACACCCTAAGCCGCTCACTATCAACACAATAATACACCGAACCTATGATTTTTCACCAAAAAAACCGTAGATAAATGCCTCTATTTGTTCTTGGTATTGCCCCAAACGAGTTTTATATTTATATGGGCGTGTCCTTTTTTACCAATCGAAACCTGCCAGGTTTTGGCGGGGCAATGCCTCGTGCTTGCACTTTTACAAGCAAACCTGACAGGTTGATTGGCAAAAAAGGTCGGGCTATCCGCTTGTAGTTGCTTCCTATAAAAAGTGTTTGGCTAAAGTCCTAGCAGTGTCTTCCTTCGTCAGCCCTGCTAGTCCAAGCCGCACTACTTTTCTAGTTCAGCAAGCTACCGCTATTATCCCTCACGCGGAAGACGTTTGAACGATTGACGATTAAACGTCCGATGGAGTTGCCGCCAACCTCATTGTGGGGTGATACACGTTCATTCTTTTATGAATTAATGAAAAAATAGGGGATTTTAGTCTAAATAAGTGCCTCAAAATCACATTCTTGCTATGTAAAAAGCCAACAATGTATTAATTTTGGTGTTATAAAACCTATAAAGTCGGCATTCTTGCTAAGAATCGCTCAAAAATTACATACCTTAGTATTCGAATTTAACAATTCTTTATTATTTTATATTGCTGTCATTCTGAATTATTCTCAACCACGTATAAGTATTCAACAAAAACATAAGCTAGTATGAAAAAACTATTTACTCTTATCATTTTAATGGTAGTTGCTGGGTTTACTTATTTTTATTTCCCAACAAATACTGATATAAATAGTAGTAATACCACTGCCGAGTACAAGTATAAGGAGTATGCTTTCAAACCTTATATGCATCATCTTCACCAGATACTCCAAAACCAAGAAACAGAATCTATTCCTGTAGCTAACGTTTTGAAGGCTCGTGCAGAAGTTGATAATTTCACTCCTTCTAAATCTTCAGCCACTACTTTAAACTGGCAAGAACTAGGTCCTAATAACTTAGGTGGACGTACAAGGGCTATTGTGATAGACAAAGATGATCCAGATAGACTTTATACAGGTAGTGTTGCAGGAGGTATGTTTCTCTCTGAGGATAGAGGGGAAACGTGGACACCTTATTTAGATGAAGATCATCCTAATTTTACCGCTATTGCCAGCATCACACAATCTTCTAATGGAGACATTTATGTTGGTACAGGAGAATTTGTACCTAATAGCCTTTATGGTAGAGGGCTAGGAGGACATCCTTTTTCATTAGGTTCAGGAATCTATAAATCAACTGATAGAGGTGCCACTTACCAACAATTGGCTCCTACAACTCCCCAAGTAACCAATACAGATACTCCATACGATGTAGAATGGTTATTTGTCACAACAATGGCAACAAGTTCTAAAGACCCTAATACTGTTTTTGCAGGTACCAATAGTGGTTTATATATTTCTTATGATGGAGGTACCACTTGGGAGGAACAAACAGATTTGAGAGAAAGTGATCCTGTTTGGGAAGTAAAAGTCGCTTCCGATGGACGTGTTTATGTATTAAATGGAACGCGTATTTATGTGTCTAATGACGATCGTAACTTTACTGATCTTACTGACAACTTAGGGGTAACACTTACTATTGGTGAAAGAAAGCGTTTAGCAATTTCTCCTACCGATCCTAACACCGTTTACATCGTTGATATAGCTGGTAGTTTATTGAATCAGGTACTACAATCTAAAGATGGTGGTAATTCTTGGATTCTTATTGCACAGGGAGGTGCTGGTCAATCACAATTCCGTCCTTGTACAAGTGCTGCGGGACAATGTAATTATGATTTAGCAATTGCCGTAGATGCTACCAACCCCAATCGTATCTTCTTAGGAGGTATCCAGTTATGGAGTTGGGCAGAAGGAGACGGATGGGAACAAATCTCATTCAATTTTGGAGAAGATAATGCTCGTTCTCCTTATTATATCCACTCAGATATACATGAAATATGTTTCGATCCACACAACGACACACACATGTATATAACAACTGATGGAGGTGTATTCAAATCAGAAAACGCAAATACAAATACCCCATCTTATGAATCTAAAAATAAAGGGTATAATGTTACACAATTCTACTCTGTTGGTGCTTCCTATTTTGGAGAAGTAATTGGAGGTACACAAGATAATGGTACACCTTATGTCAACTATTCTTTAAGTTCTTTAAAGGAAGGAGTTGATGTATATGGTGGTGATGGTGGTTATACTGAAATATCTAAAGTCAATCACAATGTAATGTTTGTCGAATATGTAGAAGGTCAAATGGTTCGTTCTTCTAACAAAGGTGAATCCTTTTCTAACTTCTTTAATGAAGATACAGATGATGGAGGGAAACTAGCTGAAGGAGCTCCTTTTATTACTTCTTTCTTCTTATACGAAGATTTTGATTTATACCAAAATAAAGGAACTGATATATCTAGTTTTTTTACAGGCGGTAATAATGGTAAACTTTGGTTGGCTCCCAATGTTTTAGATGTATCGAAAGTGCCTGTTTGGGTTGATGTTGCCGAATTTGATGTAGGACAAAATGCTAATAGAGCATTATCAGCAATGGACTTTGTTCCAGAACCAACTAGTGAAAAAGATGGACTCATTTCTTTGTATGCTGTTAATAGAAGTGGAGAAATGGTTCGTGTAACAGGCTTGAATCTTGAAGTAGATGAGGTATCTAAAGAAATTGAAGAAACCTATACCACCAATAACTTTACTCCTGATGCGTTTCAAGGTCGCTATACGTCTGGTTTAGCAGTCAACCCATTCAATGTCAGTGGTGAGGTATATGTTTCAGCAGGTAACTACGGAAACGATGAGTACATTTGGGTAAGTAGAAATGCAAAACTTGGAGATGTCTCCAAAATTGAGTTTGAATCCATTCAATCCAACCTACCTAAAGTACCAATTCACGATATTGTATTCAACAATGATCCTGACTATTATATCTTCGCTGCTACTGAATTTGGAATCTGGTCTTACAGCAAAACAACAGGCGAATGGACAGAGCAAAATGCAGGTATTGGACGTATTCCTGTACACCGTATCCGTATTGAAAATATGATTTCTAAAGAAGACGCTCCACCAAATACTGCTTGTCCAATTTTATATGCTGGTACACATGGACGTGGTATCTTCAGATCTACTGATCTTACCATTCCTATTTTCTGTAATACCGAAATTATTTGGAATAATGGTGTAGGTTTGAATGAGAGTACACAATTAGACGGAGAAATCAAGGTATATCCTAACCCTGTTATGGATGTAGCAAATGTGGACTTAACATTAAATACTGCTTCTCAAAATACCAATTACGAGTTGTATGATTTACAAGGACGAATGGTTAAACAAGCTGATCTTGGTAATCGCTTGGCGGGGAAACATCAGTTGAGTGTTGAGGTCAATGACCTAGCAGCAGGAAATTATATGTTACGTGTGTTTGCTGATGGCAAAATAGCCGTTAAACAAATTAGTGTTGTTAAATAATAATCACTTATTTGAATATCAAGAAGTATAAGATTTATTTTAACTTCTACGAAAGTCTGTCAGAACAATTTTGACAGACTTTTGTTTTATCTAGTCTTTCCTGTATAAACGATAACAGCCCAAATATTTATCTTCAAAATCACTTTTATGAAAAAGGCCGTGAGTAGTTTATTAATTGTAAGCCTATGCGTAGCCGCTTACTTTTGGTTTTCTAAAACAAGTAGTAACTCCCCCACTTCATCGGAAAAATCAGAGCTTCCCAAAGCTCCATTTGAAATTAAAGATGCAATCAAACATTATCAAAAGTTTGCTGTAAATAATCAAACAGGCACTCTTACTGTTGAGGACGTTGTACGTACACGCCTAGCTGTTGATAAATTTACACAAGAAAATGAAAAATCAGGAGCATGTGAACCCTCAAAGCCATTGGCTTGGGAAGAAATGGGGCCCAACAACATAGGTGGTCGCACAAGAGCCATACAAATAGATAAAGATGACAATCAACGCTTATACACAGGAGGTGTTGCTGGTGGCATGTTTTTATCGACTGATCAAGGGTTAAACTGGCAACCTGTAAGTCCCCCTGAATATAATATGCCCGTAGCCAGTATCACCCAATCGCTTGATGGAACCATTTATGTCGGAACAGGTGAATACGTTCCAGGATTAATATTTGGTTTGTCAAATGTTGCTACCCCTGCATCAGTTGGAACTGGTATGTATAAATCGACCGATAGAGGCGAAACGTATCAACGTATAGAATCGACTTATCCTGGTATTTCACGTAATAGAGATGTTACAGGACTTAATTGGGGCTTTGTAATCAGTCTTACAAGTAGTAGTACCGACCCTAACACCATTTTTGCAGGCACCAATAGGGGGATATATCTTACTAATGATGCTGGCGAAACGTGGAAGAAAGTCGATAACACAGGTAATCAACCTGTTTGGGGGCTAGAAAAGGATCAAAATGGTCGGATATATGCCCTAGTAGATAATGAATTATTTTACTCCGATAATGATACAGATTTTATAAGTATTAGCGCACAAACAAATACCTTTTTCTCAGGAAGCAGGGCAAGATTGGCCGTTTCTCCTAGTGATCCTAACTATTTATACATTGTAACTGCTACTGGTGAAGGAGGACTTAATAATGTCTACCAATCAAAAGATGGAGGGCAATCTTGGTTAATTATAGGACGAGGAGGTAGCTCGCAGTTTAACCCATGTGGTAGCCAATGTTACTACGACCTTGCCCTTCAGATAGATCCTATCAATCCTACCAGAATTATGTTGGCAGGAATCATGCTATGGAATTGGCAAGAAGGCAAAGGCTGGGAACAATTAGAAGATTACGACTTCTCAGAAAATCCTAATGATTTCTATTATATTCATCCAGATATTCATGAGGTGAAATACGATCCAGATGATCCTAATATTATGTATGTCCTTTCTGATGGAGGTATTACAATTTCCTTCAACGCTCAAGAGGAACGCCCCTTCTTTCAATCCCGTAATAAAGGCTATAATGTAACACAATTTTATGGGGTAGCGGCTTCTTACGAGGGGCAGGTAATGGGAGGCTCACAAGATAATGGAACTAGTTTTGTTGGTTTTACCCAAAACTCATTATTAGAAGGCATAGATGTTTTTGGTGGTGATGGCGGATATGCTGAAATATCGCATATTGACCCCAATATCATGTTTGCGGAATCGCAGTTTAGTGCAATGGGAAGGTCATCAAATGGCGGGCAATCGTTTTCTCGTTTTTATGACAACAATATTGATAGTGACAACAATTTTCAAATTGATGGAGGGGCTGAATTTATTACTACCTTCTTCCTATATGAAGATGTAGACAGATTTAGAAATACTGGAGAAAAAGTTGCCTCTTTTTTTACAGGGGGTTTCGATGGTAATCTCTGGATGGCTCCTGATGTACTCAATGTATCAAGAGTTCCTAATTGGCAAGTTATCGGTACTTTTGGCAGCGGTGCCTTATCTTCTCTTACTCACAATCGAACTGGCGATGATATATTTGCTATTAACTACTCTGGTCGTATTTTACGAATTACCGATTTACAACATGACGTAGACCCTGTTACCAAAACGTTAAAAGACAAGGATTTTAGAGCAACAACCTTCTCTCATCCAGCATTCGGAGGGCGATCAACAACGGGTATTGCCATGCACCCAGACAATGTGCTAGGAGAAGTGGTAGTTACAGCAGGAAATTATGGACAAAATGACTACATCTGGATCTCTAAAAATGCCAAAAGAGGCGATACGGATCTAATCGAATTTGAGTCTATTCAACATAACATGCCTCCTATCCCAATTCATGATGTGGTACTTAATACCATTGATCCAGAGCATTATATTATCGTTGGTACTGAACTTGGGGTTTGGAGTTTTAATAAAAATGAAGAATGTTGGAATGAGCAAAATACTGGAATGGGTCGGGTTCCTGTTCATCGTATCCGTTTACAAAATATGCGAGATGATATCTGCCCTGTTCTTTATGTAGGTACACATGGTCGTGGTTTCTTCCGAAGTACTGTCTTTGCCAATCCATTTCTTTGTGATACTTCCATTGAGTTTGACTTAGGTAGTGTTGTAGACAACGAACCTACTTCTCTTGAAGAAGCAACATTAGTGCAAGAAACAGTACTTTACCCCAACCCTACCAGCGATCAGCTTCAGGTAAAAATGAATCTTAAATCACCTATCAAAGAGCTTATCGTGGGTATATATGGAATGGATGGGAAACGCATTATGGAACAGCAATCATCTAATCAGGTGGCAGGTTCACAACAATTACAATTTGATGTGCGTCAACTTACTTCAGGTAATTACCTCCTCAACATTTATGCGGACGGTTATAAGGAAAGTCATCAATTTGTGAAGGTAAATTAAGCTAATATTTGGATAATTAATGTGATAAACTTATTTTTATCCTAACAAACGTATAGCAGTTTAATCTGCTATGCCTCATTAAACAATTACCATATTCGGGAGTCTAAAGAATATTTGGACACTTTTTTTTAATGTAAAATTAAATTTCAATGAAAGCAATTACTTTCTTAAAGACATTTTGCTTGGTAGCCATTTTAGTATGCTCTGCCAATTTCACGTATGCTCAAGCTGCACGTAGTGGTGCAGATGCAATTGTAGGCACTTGGATGGTTCCCGAAAAAGATGCTAAAGTAGAAATCTTCAAATGTGGCGATGCATACTGTGGCAAAATTGTATGGTTAGAAGAAGATCGTAAAGACACCTTCAACCCAGACAAATCTCTACAAAGCCGTTCTCTTAACGGTGTTAAGATTATGCAAGGAATGAAATATGATGCTGGTGACAACGAATGGAATGATGGTACTATTTACAACTCTCGTAATGGAAAGACTTATAGTGGTTATATGCAACTACAAAAAGATGGCACTCTTTTCATGAAAGGCTATGTGTACGGAATGCGTTGGTTAGGTAAGTCGAATGTATGGACTAGAGTAGACTAATTAATCAATTAGTAGATCAATAAAGAACGCCTGTCATTTTAGTTAATGACAGGCGTTTTTTAATTCGAGACTCAGTATCTTGAAAAGAAGTAACAAATTAATCTGTATAATAACGGGTACCATCCGACTTACCATAAAGCGGTAACATCCAACCCATTTTAAATCCAACTAATAAATCCAGTCGTTGATCAGTATCTGCAGATCGAGTGTCGAAGTTAAAGCTACGACGACTTTGGGTAAAGCCTTCCAATAATTCTATGCCTATATAATAATTAGCACGACGATTACGCGATAGCCCCATAAAGCCAACAAACTGTTGTAATACAGGTCCAGAAGTTAAGCGGTCATAGCCTTTTACATACTCTCCTTTTAATTGAGGGGTTGTATCAAAATCATCTTCTATCCGAATTTTGTGTAGTAAGAAACCGCCTCCAAGCAGTACAAAAAAGCCAGTATTCAAATTTTTGCTTGGTTGAGTAGGAAATAGCTTACCTAAATTGGCTCCTAAAAAGAAGCCGCGTTCTAAAAAGGTTAGCCCTGCTGGCAAACCATCTGTTCCGATAATACTACCATCAGTAGCCACTAAGTTTTGAATAACCATTGTATCTTGTATCTTCCCACCAAAAAGGATATTGGCTTCTAATCCCCACAAAAAATTATTAGCTGTTTTATAACGTAGGCTAATTCCAGCATGTCCATTTAAACCAAAACGATCTTTTAGATCGGCACCAGGAATATGTAATCCGCCCTGTACGCCAATTAGTGTAATTGGTGTTTTTTCAGGTTCGGCATCCTCCTCTTCTTGTGCTAGGCAAGTAATGGTTATCAATAGGCTTAAAAACAGAAATGTGCTTAATTTTAGTATCTTTTGCATGATTTGAGGTATTTTCAATTGCTAATTAAGTTATTTGGTACTAATTTCGTAGCATTCAAAAATAACATTCAATTAAACAACCAACAAAATAAAAGCAATATGTCATCTAAAAAAGGCGATTTTTTTACGAGTATTTTTGAGAGTGTAAGTAAAGAACTAGGTAATGCAGGAAAAAGCCTCAACGAAATGCTAAGTCCTGACAATATCGGCACGAAAGTTCCTGCTATAAACATCCTTGATATAAATGATCGGATCGAGGTACAGGTAGCCGCACCAGGTATGGAAAAAACGAATTTTAGTATTAATGTGGAAGACGATATTCTAATTATTTCTTCGAAAGGACAGGAAGAAGCAGCTCAGTTAAACTATATGCAACGGGAATTTGGCTTTGGAGCCTTTAAACGTTCTTTTGAGGTGCCTAAAGAGGTAAACATTAGTGGTATTGCGGCTAACTATGAAAAAGGAATCTTAAAAGTGACTTTGCCTAAGAAAGATGAATTCATTAAGCAAAGTAAATCGGATATTGAAATTTGGTAGTAAGTACTT
>JAHDCM010000012.1 GCA_020629895.1 Bacteroidota bacterium | reverse complement strand
AAAAACCTCACGCAATTAAAGAAGTTAGACCTGAGTGATAATCAAATTCAGAACATTGAGCCAATCAAAAACCTCACGCAATTAAAGATTTTATACCTTCGTTCGAATCAAATTCAAAACATTGAGCCGATCAAAAACCTCACCCAATTAAAGACTTTATACCTGAGTTCGAATCAAATTCAAAACATTGAGCCGATCAAAAACCTCACCCAATTAAAGACTTTATACCTGAGTTCGAATCAAATTCAAAACATTGAGCCGATTGTTGAGGCGTTAAAAAACCTCACGCAATTACTCTTTCTATATCTTAATGATAACCCTTTATCTGAAGACCAAATAAAGGAGTTGAAAAAAGCATTACCTAACACTAATATATCTTTTTAAGCATGAAAAAATCCCTCCTCCCCCTCCTATTGTTGGCGGCATGCAGTTCTGCCCCCAACCCTTCTAGCGATGTAGAATTATCGGATAAGATCGCGCCCATTAGCAAGAAAGTGCCGATGAGTATTCGCTCTGCCTTTTTTGGTTTGAATAATGCCCTGCCCGCGCGTTCGCGGGCGATATGGAGCGAGGCACCAGGTAAAGACGGGATGCCCATAGTATTTTCGACCGAGCTAGACCCCAGTACTTTGCAGGAAAGTGATTTTGTAGTACGTACTAAATCGGGCAAGGAAGTGGTGCCGGGTAAGGTGACCTTTCGTCCTGCCAATGAAGCTTTTGAGTTGCGAACCGTCTTGTTGATCGGGGAGTTTGGGGATGCCGAGAAAGACCCGCCTGTGGAGGTAAAAATAGTGGGCGATTTGCAGGCGCGGACGGGGCAGTCGTTTAAGGGTTTTTCGAAGCCAGTAACGGCTTTGGCGGCGGGGCCGTTTATTGCGTATGCCGAGCATTTTGTATTGGATGCGGATTATCCGTATAAAGAAAGTGGGAATGGTTGCGATTGCCCGAAGGATCGCACGAAATCGGTGGTGCGGATGGTGTGGTCGGGTGGTGTAACGAGTCCGGGGGGCGAGGAGTTGGGGGCGGCACAGCTTCCGAAAATAAAGGTAAAATTGCAGCAGGAGAATGGGGAGGTGATCTTTGCCAAGCCGTTTCAATTGGCCGATTTGAATGATGCGGATAATAATGTGGATGTGTGTTTGGAGGTGGCAGGGAAGCCGATTGAGGTGGCAGTGGCTGCGGGCATTATGGAAGATCCGAATGGGGATGTGAATGAATATGAGAAGGCGGTGGTCGTGGGGAGATGGGAGTGAGATGCGTGAGGGATAGTAGTGGTAGCTTGGCGAAGTACACAGCTTGTGAGGCTTTTGCTGGCAGGGCTGACGAAGGAAGACACTGCCAGCAAAGATAGCCGAACAGCTTGTGTACGAGGCAACTACAAGCGGATAGCCCGACCCCATTTTTCTCATTTTGCCTAAGCTCCTGCGAGGACGCAGGAAGGGGCAAAATGAGAAAAATGGGGACACGCCCAAATATAAAAAAGACCTATGAATTGCTTCCATAGGTCCTTAATCCCTTTTCTATTGCCATTAATTAAATTCACTAGTAAATGAATTCATTAATCTTAACTTATTTTCGTGTACGCAGTGGTATCAAAAAAGTTATAGAACTCGACTATCTAATAACATAGTTAGTGGAGTAAAGGCAATGAGGAGCCGAACTTTTAGTAATGATTAGAAAATAAAAAAGCCCTCGCACCGTAAAGATGGAGGGCTACGTAAAAGCATTTATCCCTTATTGCATAATTAGTTCTTTAATTGGTTTGTTTAATATCCCTCTTCTTCTTCGCTCACCACTGGTGCTTCTTCTTGTTCTTCCATATCTAAAATAAGGGTAGACATGGCGGGGATACGTAATTGTTGTAAGTCGGTAACGAGTTTTCCTGTTTCGACATCTCGTGCTGTGTTATAGCCTGCCAAACGCTCGTTGTATTTTTCGGTATCTAGTAGCACTTCAAATTTATTGCTGTTCATAACCACCATAACGGCATCGTTGTCGGTATAGCGGAAGTACACGTATAAGCCATCTTCGGGAATGAATTGCATGAGTTTTCCTTCGTGGATAACCTTGCAGTGTTTTCGCCAATTGATCAGTTTTTTGGTGTATTTGAAGGCTTCGTTTTCTAGGGCAGTGCGCCCTTTGTTCGAAAATTTGCTGATAGTGTCACTTGGCCATCCTCCTATAAAATCGGTTCTTGAATCGCCATAGGTACTGTTACCTAATAATACTTCTGTTCCGTAATTGAGTGATGGGATTCCACGAGTAGTCATTGCAAAACTCATACCCATTTTGTATTTTTTGATGTCTTGTCCTACGGAATTGAAAAAACGTGGTAGATCGTGGTTGTCTAAGAAAACGACGTTTTGACTAGCATCCTCATAGAGATAATCTTTGGTGAGGGTGTAATATAATCGGGAGATTCCTTCTGACCATCCAAACGGCTCGTTGAGTGCTTGGGTAACGGCGTAGTATAGTTGGAAATCAGTGACCCCTGCCAAATTCGATTTGAAGTCGTTTTTGAAATTATTTTTTCCGTGGAAATAGGCTTGTGAAGGTGCGCCTTCTACCCATGTTTCTCCAAAGGATGAAAATTGCGGATATTCGTTATAAATAGCTTCGCCCCATTTCTCTAGGAAGTTGTCTTCCGAAAAGGCATACGTATTGAGGTGAAAGGCATCTACTCCTGCATGTTCAATCCACCAGATACTATTTTGTATCAAATAGTTCGCCAAAAATGGATTATCTTGGTTCAAATCAGGTAGATGATTGCTAAACCATCCTTCTTTCAAAGTACGTTTGTCGGCTTCTGATGCATACGGATCAAACACCGTAGGAGCGCGGTAGTGGGTACGTGTAAACTCTTCGTGTTGGTGTACCCAATCTTCGGAAGGTTTGTCTTTGATAAACCAGTGTTGGTCTCCTGTGTGGTTGTGGTTCACATCCATGACAATTTTCATGCCACGTGCATGGCATTGTTCGACTAATTGTAGGTAGGCGGTCATGCCCCCTAAGCGCGGATCTACTTCAAAATGATCGGTGGCGGCGTATCCGTGATAGCTATCGCCAGGTTGATCGTTGATGAGTACAGGATTGAGCCATAAGGCGGTAATTCCTAAACTTTGTAAATAGTCGAGTTTACTAATTACTCCTTGTAGGTCGCCTCCGTGTCGGTAGTAGGCAGAGTCGCGGTTAATCCAGCGATCTTTCAGCCGCATATCGACATCGTTGGCACGGTCGGCATTCACAAAACGGTCGGGCATAATCAGATAGATAACATCAGAGCCATCTAAGCCACTGATTCGTCCGTCAAATCCTTTTCGTTTGCGCAATTCGTAGTTATGTGTAAATAATTGCTTTCCCTTTTTGAACAGTAGAACCAGTGTATCTGGTTGTGTTTTTTTGTCGATGTACAGGTCTACAAAAAGATAGTCGGCATTTTCGAGGCGGTGTACCTCTTTTACTTTTACGCCCTTGTGTTTGACGCTCACCTTAAATTTGGCGATATTGTCTCCATGTACTAGGATCTGTAAATTTGGATTTTCCATATCCGTCCACCAAAATGGAGGAGCCACTTGCTTAATTTGTGTAGGTTGTGCAGTGGCATGTAGTAGACAGAGATATAGCATCCCAATAGTTAGTAGGGCTACTTTTTTTAACATCATGCTTTTACCGTTTAGTGAAGGAAACATGAATTGGCTAGTGCTTTTTCATTTCGAGTCACCCTACTACAAATACTATGCAAGTTTTGAAACCTTTCTCGCATTTTTTTTCTACCTATAATAAGGAAAATGAAATAGACTTTTTTTGCTATATCCTAAAATTTAGCAGGAACTAGAAAAGGAGCTAACTAGCTCAAAATGAATAGTTACGGGAGCTTTAATAATAGCACACTTACTACTTTTGTCCTAAAAAAAAGTAGTCACTATTTGGATTAGTAGCTGGAAATAGATCAGAAAGGAGTGCTTATTTTTTATTCTTTTTTTGTTTTACTAATTGCTCCAAGCTATTGGCAATTCGTTCTAATTGGTCGGCAATTTCGGCAATATGTTGCATAAATTGTTGCTGGCTGGTGTATTGATGTGCTGATAACTGACGGACAGTATTTAAAATCGAAGTGTCGAAAAGTGCTGAGAGGTGAGTGGGATCAATATATTTTCCTTGTTGTTTCGCATACGATTTTTCGGTGGTATGATAATCAACGGCCAAATTTTTGTTAATTAAGTCAACTAACTCAATTCCAAAGAATTTCGACATGCGTTGCAGGGTTTCAATACCAGGTGTTGCAATACCCCGCTCATAAGAAGTAATATTTCCACGATTAAGATTTACCTTCTCTGCCAACTCGGTTTGGCTTAGTCCAGCCACATTGCGCAGGAACTTGATGTTAGAAGAAATAAAATTCATATCTACTTGCTTACTTTTTAACCTTTTGTCATTATCCGCAACAAATATAACACTTTAGATAAAGCTTGCAACTATCCTTCGTAATATAATTCTTCTTTGTTCAATAAAACAGATTATTCCATACCTGCTTCTTGCACAAAAAAAGCCATTTTTTCAAACAACCATTCTTTATCTTCTATTGGCTCAATATGATATAACTCTTTTAATGCTTGTGTTTGCTCTTCTTGTGGCGCATAACGCACCTTCATCAAGCGACTTAGAATGCGAATAAAATTTTTATAGGCGTCTTTAATATGATCGGGAAAATTAGTATCTCGATGCAAATAAATACGAGTTGCATGAAGCAAAGCCTCTAAAGCATCTTCTTCTTCCAATTCGTAGTAGGTTTTGGCCAACAATATCTTATGCTCCATATATTGATAAGGATACTGAAATTCGAAGGCTAGTAAATGTACGACTGTTTGACGATATGCTTTATTATAAAAATGAAGGGCTGCTAAACAGTAGTTGTAATAACTATCGCGTACATCAGGACGTAATTTGGGTTTATACTCCTGAATAAAGGTTCTAGCCCAATTAATTTCTCCCAAACGCAAGGCTGCCATTGTTGCATTGCGATAAAAAACGGTTGGTGTAATATAGCCTTCAAAAATAAACAACTCGTGTTTGAGTGCTACCTGAAACAGGTCGAAAATTTCTCTTAAAAACTCCGATTTTCCGCTTTTCAACTGCTCATTACAGTAATTAAATACCCCAATGTGAATATAGCGCAACTCTGCTTGAGGCAATTTAATGGGTTCTTCTTGTAATAGCGTTTTTAGCTCGTAATAATGCGCCACATCACGATCTTTGATCAGCAGTAAAAGGCGGTAATAAAAGGCAATAGCTGGCACTTTTTGCAGGTCATCCTTCTTTAGGTATTGTAAAATTTCATCTAACATAGTCACCTCTGTATCAACAGAAAACAAGCGTTTTCGATTAAGAATAGCGACACAATAGCGCAGCTTAGAAGCCACATAATAATAATCCAAATTGCGCATCACCTCTAATAAATCTTCTTCTATCCCCTCTTTTTGTCTGGTCAAATTGAAAGAATATTGATATTGCGCCAACACATATTGATGGTAATAATAGTCTTGGTCATTCAGTGGAAAGGAGGCTATTTTTTTTTGTGCCTGATTCAAAAACTGTACATACTGTTTATCCAAAAAACGCTTCATATACTCATCCAACAACAACTGTTCTTTTACCCGTTCACTCTGTTCTAGTCCCTGATGTACTAAAAAAGTTTCCACCAAAGCAGCCAATTTACGCATCAGATTTCGAATCTTCTGATCCGAAAAGCATTCTCCCTTATACATAGACCGAAAAACCACCTCTTTCCTCAACTTAGGATGCTCATAATCTCCTCCCTGATACTTCTTTATATAGGTATATAATTCAATTACCTTCTCATTCTTATTAAAGTAAGGAGAAGCTAAAAAATCCCCCAACAATTTAAACTCCTTTTGAGAAAGAGTTTTTATTACAGATATTAGCTTACTTTTTTGCATAAAAAACGCTTACAATTTCACAGGAACAAAACAAGAATAAATCATTAAAAATCAAACAATTACACACAAAAAACTCCATATACACCCCCACTTTTAACATTACAATTTTACCAAACTGTACTTTTGCGCTACCACTTTGCATTTTATCTTTACAAATAAATATATGTTTTTGGGCGTGTCCTGCTTTTTCTCGTTTTTGCTTGCGTGTTTGCGAGTACGCCGAAAGGGACAAAAACGAGAAAAAGCAGGTCGGGCTATCCACTTGTAGTTGGTTTATACCCACTCGTTCAGCATAGTACTAGCAGTGTCTTCCTTCGTCAGCCCTGCTAGTCCTTGCTTCACAAAGTGGCTATTTCACCAAGCTACCGTTACTATCCCTCACGCAGAAAAGACGTTTCGTGAAACGTCTGAATGATAGAATGACAGGACGCTTAAATAAAGCAAACACCTAGTCATTTGATCACTCAATCTCTAAAAATACACAAATTATGCAAAAGATACTTCTTACTATATGTTTATATTGTATTTCTATCAGCTTCCTCTGCGCGCAGGACTATCACAATGAATGGATTGATTTTGATCAAACCTATTACAAGATCAAAGTAGGCAATAAAGGGCTACATCGAATTTCAAGTAATGTGCTACAAAATGCAGGTCTTCCACTAGACGCTAGTGGTTATCAACTATTTTATCAAGGCGAAGAAATGCCACTTTATACCAGTTCGGAAGGAGAGCTTGGAGCCAATGATTATATCGAATTTTATGGGCAACGCAATGATGGACGTTTGGATACAGAGTTATATGCTGATCCTAATTGGCAACCCCAAACCATCATTAGTAATTTTAGTGATAGCGCACATTATTTCCTCACGTGGAAGCAAGAAGGAAATCCACTTCGGTTTAAAGAAATGCCTAATGATATAGTAGCAGGTTTAGTACCACAAGCCTCCTTTATGCATCAGGTTAAAGGGTTTCCTTCTCTCACCCACAATTCTGGAAAAAGTGAACTACTTGTATATGATTATGACTTAAATGCAGATACGCAATATGATTTATATCCCTACACACTATCCTCTTTTGATCTAGGAGAAGGATTTACAAGTGCGAGCCTGCCTCTTAACCAAAATGTAGGCGTTACAATTGCTACTCCTGCTGCCATTTCATCCAATAGTGCTTCACTAACTGTTCGATATATTTACCTCAAAGAACGCAATACCAATCCATCAAGTACCATCAATGTAATGGTGAATAATACGCTTATAGGAAATAGCACCTTTACGGAGGATGCCCTTTTTTCGCAAACATTTACACCAACCATTACCAGTGAGAATACCAATATCCAGTTTGAGCATACTGAGCCAGATGCAAAAGACAACCTTACAATCGGATACGTCCAATTAGACTATGAACGTGCCTTCGACTTTGCTAATGAATCCGCTTTTTACTTCGAAATTCAAGAAGCTCTATCTCCATCACATACTCTTCTGCAAATCAAAAACTTTAATGCCGGAAATACTCCTGTATTATATGACCTAGCTCATCAAGAGCGATACCTACCTATTTTAAACACCACCAATAATAGCTGGGATATTTACCTTCCTAAAAGTTCAACAGGAACAAGACAACTGCTTTTAAGTAATACAGACCCCAATATTCCCATTAATCTCTTTACAGAGCTTCAAATTAGTGGTAACCTGCTTCCCGATTACCATTTATCAGTACAAGCTATTACGCAATTAGAACAAATACAATTCACGAATTTCTTAGCTTCAGGAAAGGAAGGAGATTTTGTAATCATATACCACCCCTCTCTGACTGAAGGTAGCACCAATCCAATACTTGATTATAAACTATTTCGCGAATCATCTGCTGGAGGCAATCATCAGGTAAGCACCATTGATATAACTGAACTCTATGAGCAATTTGCTTGGGGAATAGAAACACATCCGTTAAGCATTCGAACATTTATTAACTATGCCCTCGAAAATTGGGCGATCTCTCCACAATATATTTTATTAGTAGGGAATGGGCAATCCTATGCCGATAAACAGAACACCAACTATCAACGCGATTGTTTAATCCCCAGTTTTGGGCATTATCCTTCTGATAATTTGCTAACGAGCCCAAATAACACTGCTTTACTTGGACAAATTCCTATTGGACGGATTCCTGCAAACACCTCACAAGAGGTACATAATTACCTCCAAAAAGTAATAGAGTACGAAACGGCTGATTTATGTGATTTAGAATCCAATCGCTGGCGCAAAAAAGCCATTTTTACCTTCGATACATTTGAGCCTTTTACCTATAATACGAGTCTTTTAGCCACCAATGCGAGTATGCAACTGGCTCAAGAAAGCAGATGGGCACCTCATACAAGTATATACAGTCAATTGGGAAATCAAATCATTGAAAACCCTGATTTTCAAACCGCCTTTAATGAAGGGGCTGCCGTTATTACCCATTGGGGACACTCTGATCAAAGCTATGGGTGGAATTTTGATCTTCGCAAAGCGGAAGATTATAACAATCAAGGACGTTATCCTTTTGTCATAGGCTTTTCCAACTTTAATGGCGGTTTTTTCTATTCTCCTAACAACTATGTACAAGCCATTGATTTTATTAATGCGCCTCAAAAAGGAGCTATCGCCTGGTTGGCACCTCCTAGTGTATATGCCAATTTTAGTGGGCTAAATGCCCTCAATGACAATCTATATCAACAGTTATTTCACGATAATTACAATCAAACGCTCGGTAAGGTACTTGCCGATTTTTATAGTAGTAATCCCGATTTAGAAAGCTCTATTTTTAGCCAAATTGCCGCCCAACAACTTCACTTTTTAGGTGATCCATCTATTGTTATTACCCCTTATGAGCAGCCTGAATTTGCTATCGAATCAGGTGACATTACCTTTCACCATCCCACTACTGGTGAGCCACTAGATAAACTTCCTGCTGACCTTGATAATTTTGATGTACAAATTGCCATCACGAATATAGGAAAAGTGGTCAGTGATTCCATTAGTCTGATTGTACAAAAACAATTAATTTCAGGGGAGCGACAAACCCTCCTAAATACCAAAGTACCTTCTCCAAGTTATCAAAGTTATTACACCTTTAACCTCCCCAATCAAGGAGACCCTATTATGCAAATGGTAGTAGGTTTTAATCTGAGTGGAAACGTAGAAGAGCATTGTACAGCGGGTAATAACAACTTCAATTATAGTTATTTTGGAGCCGATCTAGTATGCGAAAACTACGATGGAGGAATAATAGGCTTGGAAAGTGGCGAAACCGAACTAGCTTTTTGCTTTGGGACAGCCGATACCAATCGAATAGAATTTTTAAATAGCTCTACTACTGAAGCGAATTACCAATATATCATTACAGACGAACAAGGAAATATCGTACAAACGTTTTTCACCGAATTTGAATTTGGTCTTGACTTATTGCCCGAAGGCAATTTATATGTTTATGGTGTTGCTTATGCGGATAATGTCAACTTTGGATTTAGTGGACTAGAGACCCTACAAGATATTCAAGAAGAGGCTTGTGCTAGTTTATCAGATAACTTCATTTTAGTCAGCATCAACCATTCTCCTGCACCATTTCAAGCGCATCAAGAAACAATAAGTCTTTGTAATGAATCAGAGTATGGCAATACCATCTTTAATTTATCCGATTTCTTTCTCCCTACTTCTATACTAGATACGTTCCAATTAAGAGGTACCTGGGCAGGAGCAGGTGTCATTGATGGGCAAATTATAGACGCCAGCGACATAGCACCTGGTATTTATGAATACACCTATACAGATATGGGTACAGGAGCTTGTAGCGATCAGATTGTAAGTGGCTCAAGATCAGTACTAATAGAAGATTGCAATAATCACCCACCTATTGCTATCTATGATACCTTATACCTAATAGACATAACAGAAGGAAGTATTAATGTCCTAGCCAATGATACTGACCCTGATGGTCATCTACTTTATTTAGTAGATTTAGAAACGACCGATATAGGAGAGGCAACGATCAACAGTAATGGAGACATTCTTTTTTCCTACTTCTCAGAAGTAGATACGACCATTCAACTTAGCTATACCATTACAGATCTTCTTGGTATCGAAGCCAATCAAGTAACAGGAAACCTAATCATTATCATTGAAGCCCCCATTCCTCCAGAACCCAGTTGCCCTGGTTCGCCTGGTCAAATGTTCCCATTCGACCGAGAAATAATTGCTTGTGATGGTGAAGACATTACCGCCCAAATGGTTGATGTAGACGCAAACTATGAAGGGTTTGAACTGTTTTATGTATTACATGACAGCCCTAATGACCTTTTAGGTAACGTACTTACCTTCTCTAATCAACCAACTATCACTAGTGAGCAACTTAGTGAGGTGCCGCGCAATCAAGTATTTTATTTATCCACCATACTAACCTCCTCAAATGACAATGCGCCTGACCTTTTTAATCCTTGTTTGAAAGTTGCTCCCGGTACGCCCACAGTCTTATTAACCCCAATTATAGTAGATGTCTTTGAAAATTGTTGTTGCTCTACACCTACCAAGCTCTTTGTTGATATAACAGGTGGATTTCCGATGTATAGCCCTGATAAGAAATATACCATTACAGGTGATTTTACAGGCACCTACACCGTTGCAGAACTCGAAAATCTGACCTTTTCCTTAGAGGCGGGACAAGATATTATTAACATAAACATTAGTGATGAAAACCTTTGTAGCACCAATTTTATTTGGGAGTTTATACCTTGCCCTTGTGTTCCTCCCATAGAAATATTCGAAGCTCCTTTAACTTCCTGCGACGGCGGCATAATTGAAATAGACCTAACATATAAATTATTAGTAGAAGAAAACTGGTCAGGAAATACTGCTATTCACTATGCATTAACTACGAATACAGGAAAACCACAAGAGATACTCGCCATCAGTGAACAAGGTATTTTTGAAATAGGAAATATACCAGGCATTCTTGTGAACGAAACCATGTATATCACGCCTATACAAGTAGACGAATCTGGTAACTTTCTACCTTTTGAATGCAGCCATAACTATCTCACATCGCGCGAAGCGATTGTTCCTAACCCTATCATTGTTACCACAAAACCTATTTATACCCCCGACTGTACGGGCGATCAGTTTATAGAAATGACCATCAATAGTGGATACGGCAATCAATTTGCTATTTCAGGTGCTTATGAAGGAACGGTTTCTTTTAATCAACCTACTCTTATCGGCCCATTTACAGATGGCACCCATTCAATTACCATTACAGACCAATTAGGTTGCAGTACAGAAAGTACCTTTGAAATGAACTGCGCGGTTACTCCTTTCGAAGTCACTCCCACTTTATGGTGTGAAACGCTAAACACTAGTTGTTATCAAAAGGTTGTACTAAACATTCAAGGACCCTACCCGCCTTATACTATTACAGCCCCATACGACAATATTGAAATGCCCGACGAACGCAGTTTTTCATTTGATATCCCCATTATGTTTTTCGAAATAGACCTAGTTATCACAGATGCACAAGGCACCAATATTCCTTATCACTATGAATTTGTACCTTGTCTTGGAGGTTCTATCATTGCTGAAAATTGCAGTTATAATTACTGTCCAGAAAGCGATTTAAATGCTGCGATTTCCTTTGTTTGCCTAGAAGAAAGCTCCAATCAGGCAAGTGTAGTCATAGATATTACTGGTGGAACAGCCCCCTATACCTATGGGCTAGGAAGCACAAAAAATGGAGAGATGATCGAGTTGAATGAAACGCACAATGGTTATATCATGGATGCCAATGGTTGTATCACCTATTATGAAAGCACCTATGATGGGACAAACTGTATCACTCCTACTATAACGGCAGTTGATGATGTGATAGATTTACTAGTCAATACTCCAACTACGATACTCCCCTTAACCAATGATATAGGAGAGGCTATAAACATCATCGAAGTACTGCCGATCAATGACTTAGAAGGATCACTGACCATTAATCCTGACTCAAATACCCTCAACTATATTCCCAAAAAAGGATATAGAGGTTGGTCGAATTGGGAATATGTAATTGAAGATAAATATGGACAAACAGATACCGCAGCAATCGGTTTGTACGTCTATTATAAAGATTTTATTTGGCCAGGAGACATCAATAATAACGGATTAGTAAATGTACACGACGTATTATCACTTGGCATTACTTATGGTAGCACAGGGCCAGTACGAGAAAATGCCAGTTTTGCTTGGCAAGAACAAAGTGTTAATAGTTGGAATGAGGATTTTATCAACGTACAACAAGACACCGTCAATTATTGTCATGCCGATTGCAACGGAGATGGAATCATAGATTTACTTGACCGAGATGCTATCTACGCCAATTATCAACAAATAACAGGAAAAACAACTCGCACAGAAAATACCCACGCTTCCGCTGGCGCAGAGCTTTTCTGGGTAGTAACAGACACAATTATTGCTGGTTTAGAACATAACTTTAGCATTCATTTTGGCACCCCTGAACTACCCGCTCAAGATGTATATGGTATCGCCTTTACAGCAAGCTTTGAAATGGCAAGTTCCGACAGCATCGAACTAAATAATCCATTTATCGATTTTAATAATTCATGGCTAGGCATGCAAAACAACGACATGATCACCTTTGACACCTGTTTTAAAGATAAACAGCAATGGGACATAGCACTTACTCGAATTGATCAAAAAAATCGAACTGGATATGCACAAATCTGCCAAGTACAATGTATTCTGGAAATGGGAAGCCTCAAAACAGCAAATGATACAGTGGTTGCTCCTATCCTACTATCACTTACCAATGTACAAGTTATTGGAACCGATGGCATCATTAAGACCATTCCGAGTATCCGTAAAGAAATATATTTAAGTGCTATTAACCCCACCATTAATACACATACACCTCCATCAGAAATAGCTTATAGTATATACCCCAATCCTGCCACTCATAGCACTTGGATACACTACCAAAATCCACAGCCAACCCAACAACATATCACCCTATACAATTTACAAGGACAGGCTATCTTAATAAAACAGTGGGATACGCAAACTGGCGACAACCAATATCGCCTCGAACTCCCCGAACTAGCAAACGGGTATTATATCTTGGAAATACACGACGGCACACAAGCCATTCGACAAAAACTATTAATTAATAAATAGAAACCATTATGACAAATTTATAGAATTAAGACTCATATACCCTCTGATAATATAACAACATATCAAACAAATATTTTTATAAAAAAATTGGCATATAAAAAAAATCTTATTATCTTCCCATTTCATTCCTAGACAGCAACTCTTCAATTATGGTAGATAATAATTTTATACCGTCTAATATTCGTTTTTTGCGAACAATAGCGGGACTTAGTCAAGAACAACTCGCCAAAAAAGTGGATTTAAACCGCGGCAATATCACCTCCTATGAACGAGGGGTGGCTAAACCCGCTATTGAAACCCTCAAACGGCTGGCAGAATTCTTTAAGGTAGAATTGGTACACATTATACAAACCGATCTCACCCAAAATATCGGGCTTGTTCAAAGCAAAAACCAAGAGGCAGCTCCTCCTAGTAATGGCGTTCCAAGCTCCTCTTCTGACAATATAATCCCGTCTCTAACACCAAGCATCAGTAGCATGTTACAAGAGGTCACCTCCTACGAAGTGAAGCAACGAGAGGTTTTTTACCAAAATGTAGCCCGTATTGCCAATAGCCTAGAGCGGATTGAAAAAAGCTTAGAAAAGCTGGATTACAATCCATTGGAGGAACTTTGAGGACAACTGCTGCACTGTGAGATCAGTTGCTAACGCATTCATTACTAAGGTTCCAACATTGACTAACGCTCCTCCTACCGATATTCCAAATCAATATAAATAGGTAAGTGGTCACTATAACCACCTAAATAGCGCGCGCCTAAAAAAGTACGAAACGGCTTTTTACCCAAACGCACCTCCTCATCCATCAACATCCAATCAGCCTTAAAAATATACGCACGCTCATTGCGAAGGTGCAAGCCCTCTTGGCGTTTTACCAAAGCAGGTGAAATAATAATCTGATCCAAGATCCCCCAATGCTCTTCATGTTTATGCGAGCCTTCCCACCAATTCTTTTCCATTCGATGCATCAAATTATACAAATCGGTCAATTCCAAATTATCTGCATCTCCTTTTGCATTCAATACTTCTATCAAACTCTTATCAGAAGGCGCATCATTTAAGTCGCCCATAATAATGATATTTGCCCAGGGATTATGTTTATAAATCGAATCGGCATGTTGACGCACCGTTTGTGCTACAAAAGCACGCTTAGGGTCTGTTTCGAGATGCCCACCAAAACGAGAAGGCCAGTGATTGACAAAAATATGAACGGTATCTCGCTTCATCAACTGTCCTTTCACATATAAAATATCACGCGTACGCGAAGCAGTATCAAACGGAAAGCGAATCTGAATCGCTTTATAATCAAGCAGCTTAAATTTTTCTTTACGATAAATCAAACCCACATCAATTCCCCGCTTATCAGGCGACTCTTGATGTACAATTTGATAATCAAATCGCTCTAAAGGAGTGCGACTCAATAACTGCTCTAGTACAAAGCGATTTTCAAGCTCACATAAACCAATGACCGCAGCAGGTTCCCAGCCACCAACACTCACCAATACCTTATAAATCTGATGTAATTTCTTATTATACTTTTTAAAACTCCAGCCATACATACCAGTTGGCGTAAATGCCTCATCCATTTTTTCAGGATCATCTTTGGTATCAAAAAGGTTTTCGACATTATAAAAAGCAATTCGAGCCACATCATTGCCACGCGGACGATCATCAAAGACCACTTCTTCAGCATCAGCAGGTATTTGACGTTCTTCGGCAAGTTGTGGTTCTTGTGCCATCGTATTTTGAGTAGAACACATAAAAATGATCACACCTAATAAATAGATCCAAGTACCTAATACAATCTGTTTCATAATTAAGAGGGCTTAAAAATTATCATTACTGAATAATATATATACCAGCACAGAAAGACATTTGTTCATACACCACACGAAGTCCTGCCTCTTTCAAAGCAGCAATCATTTTATCAGCAACAAAATAATATTCGCTATCATCCCAAGCTTTTCCTGCCGCCAGTTTACAAGCATCATGAGCAGTTGTATCTGGGAAAGAAACATCGGCAATAATGATCTTGCCAGCAGGCTTGAGTATTTCCTGTAACTGTTTAATAAATTTCACTTTGGCAGCATCCACAATATGATGCACCGCATAAGAACTAAGGATATAATCAAACTTTTGGGATTTTACAATCGCTGGTAATGCTTCACTAAAATCATGCTGAATAAACCTCGCATTAGGCATTTTCACAGCCGCCAAATCAAGCATTTTCTGTGAAAAATCTAAACCCACAATTTGGGCATTTTGTTTGTACAATTCATGCGTCAAAGCTCCTGTACCAATTCCAATATCAAGCAACTGTGTATCTCCATCTATGTGGATAAGTTGTTGGACTTTTGCCAATACTTGATAATACCCTTCAAAAGGGTATCCTTTACTATTGGCAATATCGGCATCATACGCACCCGCCCATTCATTAAATCCTGTTTCATTTAATGGCATTTGTCTGAATTATAGGGTTCACAAATAACAAAACATTTCAAATTAATAAATCATCACCTGTATTGGCTTAGATATGGTACATTCGAACTGCAAAATACAATTTTTTTATCACTCCTAAATAAAGACAAGTAAAACTCCCCTATTAATAGTAGATGCAGGGCCAAGCGATTTAAAAATAGGCATACACTATCAACACCTATCGTTAAGCAAGCATAGTGAACCATCTTCTAACTTTGGAAAAAGTTTCCCACAAGCGGGCAACCGCCTCCCCTATTTAATTTTATTTGATGAAATAAAACACTTATCTTAGAGGCTGTCTTGATTTTAGAATTGGAGCTGGAAAGCTAGTTTTTTTGACCTAACGAAGCCTTTTTTGAGATACATAGCAGAGCTACAAGCGTTACATTCAAATAAATTATTTCATCTACATCACATTCCTTTTTCTACTAAAAATAAAGACGCATACCGACAAATGAAGATAGAGACAAACTCCTTATTGCTAGTCCGTCCAGACGCTTATATTATTTACAAAACAGATGATATAAGTTTAGTTAATATTGAACAATATTTACAGGATATGCTCAGAGTTTGTTAGAGGCAGGCTTTACTACACAACCAACATATTAGACCCAAGCATGTTATCGCAGTTTTTCTACCCCGACAGTCTCTCACCCGAAGAACTAGACCTTTTTTTAGAAACCGGTTGGTTTCGCAACACCGATATGCTATATCGCTCTACCATGACCCTCCTAGATGGCGATTTATTTTCTGTTGTTCGTACCCGCCTACCCTTAGAAGGATACACCTATAAAAAACGGCTTCGCAAATTATTAAAACGCAATGAGCAACACTTTACCTATACCGTCCAAAAAATAAGGATTACTCCCGAAAAAGAAGCCCTTTATCAACAACAAACACATCGTTTTCAAGGATACGTTGCCCAAACCCTTACCGATTGTTTATTTGGCTATACCGATAATGTATTTGACACCCACGAAATATGTGTGTACGAAGGAGAAAAGCTAGTTGCCGTTAGTTTTTTCGATATTGGTGCCACCAGTATAGCCAGCCTAATGGGTTTATACGATCACGCGTATCTATCACACAGTTTAGGGCTTTATACCATGCTACTCGAAATTGCCTACGGCATCCTCAACAATATTCAATACTATTATCCAGGCTATGTACTACCTGGGAATACCCGCTTTGATTACAAACACCGTATTGGCTCCTTAGAATACTATAATTGGGAAGGCGTATGGCGACCCTTTATCGAACTAAATAAAGAAGATTTACCAGGCGATATTCTCAAAACAGAAACCTATCACTTACAAAAAACACTCATGGAAGCAGGCATTCCCTTCAAGCGTATGTTATACCCGCTTTATGATGTTGAAGTCGCCACCCTACCCAATCACGAACTACTCCGCAATCCGCTTGTCATCGAATGTTTCCCCAACTATTACGAAACAGCTATCCTCATCTATTATAATGCACAAAAAGCCACTTTTCAAGCAGGACATTACCGCCAATACATGCCTACATTTCCCTTTTTCACCTCCTTTTCCCTTGAAGAATACTACGACAAATCGCTCCACTTTTTAGAAATTATGGAATGTGTCGAGTCGCTTGGAGAAAGTGATTCCGTAACAGCGTTAGTGGAGCTATTAGTAGCCATTTAAGTAATTTTTTGGGCGTATCCTTTTTTCGCCTCGCCCGTCAATGCATACACGCATCGACAGGCACGAGGCGAAAAAAGGTCGGGCTATCCGCTTGTAGTTGCCTCGTAGCCACCTGTTCCGCTAAACGCCTAGCAGTGTCTTCCTTCGTCAGCCCTGCTAGTCGAAGCGTCACGAGGTGTCCACTTCACCAAGCTACCACTACTATCCCTTACGCAGAAGACGTTTGAACAATTCACGATGGAA
>JAHDCM010000440.1 GCA_020629895.1 Bacteroidota bacterium | reverse complement strand
TGAATCGTTTCGTATTGTGCTAACATTTTCCGCACCTCTTCAATACTATTAAACATCAGTACATCTACAATTGACAAAAAGGGCTGAAACTCTTGTCCTAATTGAGGATATGCCACACTTTTTGCCTTAATGAATTGTAAATCAATTCCTTGTTCAGCGAATTCGACTTTATCGTATAATTCTATTCCCCCACTTGGATTTAGATAATGAGTACCTTTTAAACACTTAACAATATCAATAACACGCTCCTTATTTTTTAGCTTGGAATCGGCAGCCGTTATTGTAGACGATACTATAAGTGGAGTAGTAACACCTATATAGGCACATATTTGTTGAATCGAATAAAAAATGTACTCGAATAAATGAGTGCTACTATGGTTGATACACTGTTGTAATAGAGGAAAAACGCTTTTAAAATGGGGTGCTTTACGATAGTTATTTTGGAGCTGGGCTAGTATTTTTTTTTGACCTTTATTGATATATAGCTCGCTAAGCTCTCGTTTAACAATGGGTAGGTAATCGGACGCTTTTTTGAGTCCGATCGTAAAATAAGTCGGTTTCCCATTCATTAAAAAGCGGTTACGATGTATCCAACCACGTTTAGAGAATTCAATTTCATCATAGATAACAAATTGGTCAACCGCATTTATTAGTTGAAAATAACCAATATAAGGCATAAAATACGGCTGCATAATGCCTATTTTCATACACACTCTTTGACTAATCGGCAAATTTCAGGAATCATATCTAAATCAAGTTCATTGAACGATGGCAAGCACATAATCCGCTTGGCAATGTCCTCTGAAATCGGCATAGGGCTGTAAGCCGCTACCGCCTTCACTAAATTGAGAGAAGGGTAGAAGTACCGACGACCATAAATATTGTTTTCTTTGAGCTTATTCATTACTTTCAAAAGCCTTTCTTCCGAATCAAGGATGATCGGCATATAGCTATAATTATAGGCGTTGGGATCAAACTGTTGGAAGCGAATAAAATCAAGATCTTGTAGGTGTTGCGCATAAGCCTCGAAAATGGCTTTTCGTTTGGCTTGTACCCCATCGAGATGTGGAAGGTTCGCTAAGCCCAAAGCTGCATGAATCTCCGTCATTTTACCATTACATCCATCTCCAATGATGTTTTTATCATCATCATGCCCAAAGAAGCGGAGACGTTGAAGAAGTTTGTGAACCTCATCATCCGTAGCGATACAAGCTCCGCCCTCACCCGTATTAAATATTTTGGTAGCGTGGAAGCTAGTAGCAATAATATCACCGTATTCGAGTAAAGAACGCCCTTTATAATCCACACAAACGGCATGAGCCGCATCGTAAATGACCTTGAGATTGTGCTTTTTCGCAATGGTTTCAATGGCTTCAATATCACAAGGATTGCTAAATACGTGTACAGGTAAGATAGCTGTTGTACGGTGAGTAATAGCGGCTTCAATTTTGGCGGGGTCAATATTGAGGGTGTTGGGATCAACATCCACAAATACAGGTTGACAACCCTCCCACTGAATAGAGCTACAAGTGGCAATCCAACTAAAAGGAGTGGTAATGATTTCGCCTTGTAATTTAAAAGCCTTAATCGCCAATTGAATG
Source organism: Bacteroidota bacterium (assembly GCA_020629895.1). Classification (GTDB taxonomy): domain Bacteria; phylum Bacteroidota; class Bacteroidia; order Chitinophagales; family UBA2359; genus JAHDHP01. Next base: position 1,278 of record JAHDCM010000440.1, on the reverse strand, counting down.
GCTACGGTGCCGTTGGTAACAACTACAATATTGCGTAGGCGCAAATATTCCTTTAGTTCGGCTTCTAGGCGTTGTAAAAGCGGGCCATTATGCGTAACAATTCCTGTTTCCCAAATTCCTTTGAGTATTTTGGTGTACTCGTCGAGAGGAGCAAGGGAAGGAGTCGTAACGTAGATGGGCTTATGCGTTGTTTTTTGCATGATCTCTTACTTGATTTAATAAACGAGCTTGGCTCAATAGGGATTCATAAACGCTAGAATAATCTTTTGTGCTACTTATCTTTAACGAAAAATCGTTCAGTATGTTCTGAAAATGATTATCGGCATCTAGTACGTATTCGAAGCGTTTGTTTTGTTGTTCTAATACTACCGTAGGGCGAAAACCTGGCCCTGCTGTAAAAGCACGATGAGCAGTTACCTTGCCTTTACTTCCCCAAATTTCGTAATTGCATTGGTAATAATTATCAAAACCGAAGGCTATTTCCGAAAATACGCCATTTTTACCAGTTAAGAAAGCCCCGCCATAAATATCGACACCTAGCTGATGATCGTAGTGGAGAAATGACCCTTTTACTTCGAGGTCGTTTCCCAAAAATAATTGACTGGCTTTGATGGGATAACCTCCTGCATCAAGTAAAGCTCCACCTCCAAGGGCTTTTTGATAACGGATATTGTCTTTGTCTCGGAAGGGTGGAAAACCAAAGGAGCTACGGAAACAGCGCAATTCTCCTAGTTCGCCATTTTGGATGAGGTCGAATATGAACTGGTGCTGTGAGTGATAGGTAAACATGAAGTTTTCCATCAAGACAAGTTTCTTTTCTTTAGCAAGTGCGACGACTTCGCTTACTTCTTGAAAATTATTTGCCAATGACTTTTCACAGATGATGTGTTTGTTGTTTTCTAGCCCTTTTTTGATCCATTCGTAGTGCAAGCCTGTTGGTAGCGGGATGTAGAGCGCGTCTATATCGTCTCGTTGTACGAGTTCATCATAACCAATGATGGCTTCGCAATTGAATTTTTTGGCAAATTGCTGTGCTTTTTCAGTACTACGACTGGCGACAGCTACTAGTTGTAAGCCTTCTGTTTGCTGAATGGCGGGAATAACTGATCTTCCGGCGATATTGGCGCATCCGAGAACGCCTATTTTAGTTGTCATGAGTCTTGATTTCATAGGGTGTTACCCTATATTATTGATATTACCCCTTTGGGGTATTTTCTTTGGACATCGTCCAAAGTTATTAATAGTGGTAAAAGTACATTCATCGCACATTTACCGCGT
>JAHDCM010000439.1 GCA_020629895.1 Bacteroidota bacterium | reverse complement strand
GCGGATAGTAGTGAAACCGTGAAAGTTGTTGTAGAGTAACTTTTACGCCTTAAACCGTTCCATCACCTCCTCCTTATAACTTTTACTGATTGGCACATTCTTCCCATTTATTTCCAGCATATTTCCCGAAAAGGCTTCGACCTTATCAATAGAAATGATGTATGACTTGTGGGTACGAATAAAGCGATCACTCGGAAGCGAACTCACTAAGTTTTTCATAGATTCGAGGGTAATAATACGTTTGGCGGGGGTGTAAATACAGACATATTCACGTAGACCTTCGATATATAAAATATCGTCATAACGTACTTTCACCATCTTATAATCGGCTTTCACAAAGAAGTGGTCTTTGGCAGGCTCTTGCAGGTCAGGAAGTCCCATACTAGATGCCGTTGCGGATTTATTTTGTTGTTCTCTTTGGTAACGAATTTTATCCATTGCTTTGTGTACCCCCTGCATAAATCGCTCGAAAGAAAAGGGTTTGAGCAAATAATCAACGGCATCGAGTTTAAAGGCTTCAATGGCATGATCGGAATAGGCAGTGGTAAAAATCACTGCTGGTTTTTTGGTAAGTGTATGTAGTAAATCCAAACCGCTTAAATCGGGCATTTGGATGTCCAAAAAAAGCAGATCTACATCGTGTGTTTGTAGGGCTGCAATGGTACTCATGCCATCTTTACATTCGGCTACTAGCTCTAAATCGGGTACACGCCCAATAAACTCCTTCAATAATTTTAGAGCTAGGTGTTCATCGTCTACGGTAATACATTTTATTTTCAAGACAATTGCAATTTTAAATTGACGGTAAAAGAATTGGGCAGTAATTCTATTTGCATATCGTGTCGTTCATTTGGATATAATAAATCCAAGCGTTTACGCACATTTTCTAATCCAATGCCACCAACGGAGTCCTTGTTTCGTTTTTCGTGGGTGACGCTATTGGCAATATAAAAATGTAAGTGATTTTTTTCAATTCGCAAGCTACTTTTCAACCATCCTTGATCAGTGTCTACTACATTTCCATGCTTGAAGGTGTTTTCAAAAAAAGGAATAAATAACATCGGTTCAATCATGACCTTTGAGGTATTCCCAGTAACTTCAAACTGTATTTGTTGTTCATTGGCTGTTTTGAGTTTTTGTAACTCGATATAGCTTTTGAGGTAATTAATTTCTTTGTTGAGTGGCACCTTATTACCACGACTTTCATATAACATATAACGCATCATATCCGATAATTTCAAAATAGCGGGTGCCGCTTCTTTTGATTCGGTGACAGCTAAAGAATAAATATTATTGAGGGAGTTGAATAAAAAATGAGGGTTGACTTGTGTCTTCAAAAATTTTAACTCTGCCTCTAATTTATAATTCTTTAACTCGCGCTGCAATTGAGTTGTTTTAATGGCATTAAAAGTATGTCCTGCTGATGTTGAAATCAGAATAATCATCGTAGCAGTAATCAGAATACTAGAAAAGTGTGCTACCGAAAAGTACTCATAATACAAGGTTGAATCTGTTGAACTTAAAATAAGGTATTGTAGATAAGCAATGACAGGAACAATGGGGATGACTAACAAACTAATGATGGAATAGTATTTTATATACTGTCCCTTCATAAAAAATCGAGGCAAGATATAGTAAATATTCAAGTACACTGGAATGGCATAAAACAGGGCAGAAATTAGATTCTTAAAAATCAAATTCTTCATAGCCGTCACCTCTGTAAAAATCAAAGTACTCAACAGCATATACCCTCCCCAAGTAATAATGTGAATCCAAAGACTATTCTTGAGGGTAAATACCGTTGGAATAGTTGGTTCCTTTATTTCTGTATGATGTATTTGATCTTTAACCATTACCTATTATACAAGAATTATGATGCCGTTTATTCGTTGCACCCAATACCTATTATTTACTACAATATCCCTAACAATTCAACACAAGCTCACTTTTACTCAATTAATTAAAAATTATCATCAACTTTCGCATTTAAAAGTCAATATTGATAAAAAATAACCAGTGGATTACTAGAGGTTTTAGGTCATTGATTTAATTATTAGAATGTATTTTTTGTGTGTTAATTAGCGAAGCCGCTATTTAAGTATAGTGCTTATTTTCTGCTAATGAACCAACAAATAATGATCCATTTAAAACAATACGAAAGATACTCCCTAAAGGGCTGGATACTGACAAATATACTACTTTTTTTACCGCTCCTCCTCCTTGCCCAAGACAAGCGTATTCCTACCGATGTCATCAAAGATATACCTAGCCCCTATAATTATCAACAAAATGAACGCTATAAAGGTGTAGAAAAAAGCACTTTTTATTTAACCATGCGAGATGGTATCGAACTAGCTATTGATATGTGGTTGCCCAAAGGCTTGGAAGACGATGCCCAAATTCCTGCCCTTTTACACCAAACGCGTTACTGGCGTGCGCCACAACTACGCTTCCCATTCAATTTGTTTTCTAATGGCTTACTCGGTCGCGAAGGCAAAATGATCGAAAAATTAATTAAAAATGGATACGCTTTTATCAATGTAGATGCACGCGGTTCTGGTGCCTCTACTGGCTACCGTCCTCACCCCTGGACTGCCGACGAAATAAAAGACGGAGCCGAAATAGTCGATTGGATTATCAGTCAAAAATGGTCCAATGGAAAAGTAGGAACTGCTGGCATCTCTTACAGTGGTACTACTGCCGAATTTCTTTTAGTGAACAAACATCCCAGTGTGAAAGCTGCCGTCCTCATGTTTTCTCTATTTGATGTATATGATGACAATGCTTTCCCTGGCGGTGTTCACCACAACTATTTTACCCGCAACTGGGGAGAAGCCAATCACAAACTAGATAATAATGAACTCCCAACCGATAAATTCTTA
>JAHDCM010000011.1:1877-18101 GCA_020629895.1 Bacteroidota bacterium | reverse complement strand
TCTTGCAACTCGTTTACTTTACGACTGTTTGCATCTGAAGTCTGTAACAACCCATTATATTCTGATTGTAAGCCATCAAAATTTCCTCTCAAGCTTAGGAAACTAGCATTTGCCGCCTCTTGCTCTGCCACCAAAGCATCATACTTCGCTAATAAGTCAGCATATACCTTATCGGCATCTGCTTTTTCTTCTTCGTTAATTTCTTTTTGCAATGTCAAGGCATCATCTAACTCTCCCTTCTTCACCTCCAGTGCCTTAATCTGCGCCTCCATTTCAGCGCGTAAGTTCGCTAATGCATCGTATTGTGTTTGCAAAGCTCCTAATTTCCCTTCAAGGGCAGCTTGCTCTTCTTCGGCTATTTCTTTCTGTAATTCTAATTCCTCTTCTAAGCGAATTCGCCCTGATTCTAACCCTGAAATACGCGCACTATTTTCATCACGTGTTATTCGTAGTTCCTCATTCGCCTTCTGCAACTCAGCAATTGAGCCATCTAGCTTTGTCTTCTCCTCTGTAGCTATCTCTTTTTGCAATGCTAACTCATCTTCCAATTCGCCTTTGGCTGCTTCTAATGCTAATAAATGCAAGTTATCTGCTTCACCTTTGGCTTTTAAATCGCCAAATTGAAGATTTAAAGCATTAAAAGAATGACTAAGTTGTTCCTTTTCTGATCCCAATAAAGACAATTGACTATTCACCTCTTCATTCGCTACTGTTAGTGTGTCATATTTCCCTCGAAGCTCCTCTAATGCCGCTTCTAAATTTGCCTTTTCTGACCCTAATAAAGAAAGTTGTTTATCTGTCTCCTCACTAGCTGCCAACAAGGCATCATATTTCCCTTGAATATCCCCTAGTGCCGCTTCTAAACGAGCCGTCTCTTCGGCGGCTATTTCTTTTTGTAGTGTCAACTCATCTGATAAGTTTCCATTTAAATCTTGCATCTCAACTAAACGCAAGCTCGTGCCTTCGCGTGCATCTAATAGCGCGTCATAATTCGTTTGTAAATCAATTAAACGCGCACTACTTTCTTCACGGGCATCCAGTAAGGCATCATATTTTGCCTGTAAGTCCGATAAAGAAGTGTCCAAACGATCTTTATCGTCCTGTAAATTTACTAAACGCATACTAGTACCTTCACGTGCATCTAGCAAGGTATCGTAGTTAACTTGCAAATCTACCAGTCTAGCACTACTTTCTTCACGGGCATCTAATAAAGCATTATATTTTAATTGCAAATCGGATAAATCGCCGTTTAACCGCTCATTGACTCCTTGTAAATCTATAATGCGTCCACTACTTTCTTCACGGGCATCTAATAAGGCATTATATTTTAATTGCAAGTCGGATAAATCGCCATTCAACTGATCATTAACTCCTTGTAAATCTATAATACGTCCACTACTTTCTTCACGAGCATCTAATAAAGCATTGTATTGTAATTGTAAATCGGATAAAGAGCTATCCAAACGAGATTTATCATCTTCTAAATTCACTAAACGCATACTAGTACCTTCACGCGCATCTAATAGGGTATCATAGCTAACTTGTAAGTCTACCATTCTAGCACTACTTTCTTCACGGGCATCTAGTAAGGCATCATATTTTGCCTGTAAGTCGGATATTAAACCATTTAAACGGGCCGTTTCTTCAGCAGTAATTTCTTTTTGTAAAGCTATATCATCAGCAAGTCCATCATTTAGATTTTGTAACTCAATAATTCGTGTACTACTTTCCTCACGAGCAGCCACAATTGCATCATACTCACTTCTCAGCCCTGCTAATTCTTTATTTAATCTCGCTTGTTCTGCATCGGCATCTGCTTTTGCAGCTGTTAAAGCAGCCTCTAATTCTCCAATTTGGGTGCTTCCTGCATCACTCTTAGCCTGCAATTCGTCAAAGTTGCCTTGTAATAAGGATAATTGATTCGTAGAATCTGTTTTAAAGGTATCGAAATTCAAACTCAATAAACTCTTTTCTTCATTGAGATTATTGATTAATCCTTGTCTCGTTTCTAATTCGCCTTCTGCCTCTTCAAATTTAAGTAGTAATAAACGATACTTTTCATCTGCATCTGCTTTTTCTTGAGCCGCCTTTGCGTTTGCTCCTTCTAAATCCTCTCCTAATCTTCTAATTGTTGCTTCTAATCCGTCTATTTTGTCTGCTTTTGCATTCGCATCTAGTTGCAAAGTGTCAAAGTTGCCTTGTAAAGAAAGTAGCTCTCCTGCCTTCAATTCTAAGTCGGCTGAAGACTTAGCCTCTAAAGCGGTTAGTTCTTGTCTTAAAGCAGCTAATTCAGCCTCTAATTCAGCAATACGAGCATCCTTATCTCCCAGTAATTTTTGAGCCGCTTCTAATTCTCCTTTCAAGCCATCTATCTTCGCATTTAATTCTTTTCTTAACTTATCTAATTCTGCCTTTAAATTTTTATTTGTTTGCTCTAATTTTGCCGCAGCAGCATCGCTTTTTTGTTTATCAGCAGCCAAAGCTTCATAATCCGCTTTTAGTTTAGAGTAGTTACCTTTCCAATCATCTAATTCACTCTGTGCAGATCGCTTATAATTTTCAAAAGAGATATTCAAGGCATCTCGGTCAGCCACCAATTGGTTATGGTCAGCAGTAAGGGAATTGTATTTTGAAAAAACACCATCATATTCCAACTGAAGTGCATCTCGATCACCTTTAAGGCTTAAATGTTTATTTTCAAGTGAACTAAAATTGTTTACAGATAAATCATAATCGCCCTGCAACTTACTGTAAGCATTCAGTTGATTATCATAATCACCTTTCAGGCGACGCCATTTTGAGTTCCAAATGATCCAGCCGATCCAAAGTCCGAGGAGTGCTCCTAAGAGAGGGAGCAACCAAGGAAGAATATAACACCACGACATAAAAAGATTTTTTATTAGAATTAGAGAATATTGTTTTGTCTGTTGAATTAAGTACAGGAGAAGCAGAAATAATAAATATTACTTCACTACTCGCACTTCTACTCGTCTATTCTTCGCCCTTCCATCTTCGGTTTTATTACTCGCTATCGGCTTCACTTCCCCTTCCGAGTTAGTTCTAATTTTTTTCCCATTCACCCCATTTCTAACAAGGTAATTTTTCGCAAAATCAGCTCTACCCTGCCCAAGTCGTTTATTATTAGCAGCATCCCCAACATCATCGGTATGCCCTGTTGTTTGAATTTTTGCGGTGGGTACTTTTTCAATATATTCAATCATTTGGGCAAATTTGTTTTGTTGAGCAGTCGTCAAATTGAGGTTACTCGCATTCGTTTCAAAATTAAGAATGATCGGTTTAACCACTAATTTTTCTAAATCCTTCAAGCGTTTATCATCCGCCCCTTTATCAACAACTGGCATTGCATTGAAACTATAATTAATTCCACCTTTCATCATATCATTCACAAAATTCAGTGTTCCTAATTTTCTATCTTTTGCCAAAATTTGGGTTGTTTTTGCCCCCATTCTTACCAACTGGCTTTTTACGTTATTCGCCCTTGCCAAACCCAAAGTAGGATAGATACTACTATTCTTTTCATCTGTATGATACAAGCCTGTTACGGTCAACTGTCTTTCAGGGTTATTTTTTAGGTAAGTCACCAACTCCCCATAAGATTTATTTACAGGCGCAGGAATTGGTTTTTCAAATTCAAAAGACGATTTTTTGAAGCTAAGGTTATCAGGAGCATTTGTTTTAAACTTATTAGCATCAGCAATTGCCAAACGTGCGCTTGGAGCTGCAGCAGGAGCAGGTTTCCCTGCAAAACCAAATGTCACCCCATCATATAAAAGCTTATCTGGAAAGTTGAGATTTCCTTCCAGTTTATCAGCCAACTTAATCTGGTTTCCATCAGCACCTAAAGCAACTAATTTATTTTTGATCGCATCTGCTCGTGCAATTCCTAAAGTAGGAAATTGCCCTTGATACTTTTCACTAGCAGCATATAAACCTGTCACTGTCAATAAGCGACTAGGATTATCCTTCAGATAAGTTGCCAACTTCGAAAAAGCATTTTCAGTAGCACCAGGGATATTGGGACGAAAACCATCTTGTGGAAAAGTAAAATTATCATCCGAACTAGCTATCAATGTCTTATCTCTGATCAGCAGTGGATTTATCTTACTAGCCGTAGCCGCAGGTGTGGTAGCTGTAACAGCAGCTGTTGTAGCAGCAGAAGCCGCTCCAGCAGTACTAGCTCCAACCACACCACAGCATTGGGTAATCCATAGCCATGTACCAACTACAATAAGCGCAATTAGTAGTAGAATGGGTAACCATATATTTCTCATTGAAATACTGTTTGAAAGGTTTATAAAAAATGGAAAAGCTAAACTAAAAATAGAAAAGGAAAAGAGACAGTGTTTGTATTCTGTTTAGTAGGACGGCACGAATATTCATGCGTCACGAACCACTAAAGCGACAATCAACAACAATTATTACATATACAATTTATCTAAACTGTATTTGATTATTAAATAACCTATTGTTCTTCAATGAATTCTCTCACAAAGTACGCACTTTTTTCTAAAAAATTATTCTTATCTGTCAAAACAAAGACATAACATTGCACGCGCTTTCAGCAAAAATAGACATCAAGCTTTCTTCATTGACATTTCCTAATAACCCATTTGTTATGACATGACATGCGTGAGGGATAGTAGCGGTAGCTTGCCACCGTACACAGGTAGTGACGCTTCGCCTAGCAGGGCTGACGAAGGAAGACACTGCTAGGCGTTTAGCGGAACACCTTGTGTACAAGGCAACTACAAGCGGATAGCCCGACCTTTTTTCGCCTCCTGCTTGTCGCTACCTCCAAACATCGACAAGTAGGAGGCGAAAAAAGGACACGCCCAAATCAATTATAATATTCGTATTCAAATACAAACAACTATCGTAATTTGGTTTTTTTTATTCTATATTAGTAAAGAGGAAAGAATAAATGGCCCAATCTAGCTGCCGCTTTACTAACAATACTACGTTGAAAAGCCTCGCATCTGTTGGCTTGCTATAGGAAGTATGCCTACGTTTTTCGCCTTGTCTTGTTAGCAAATAGTCTAGCAATATTTGATCAATTTATTTTTTCATCTTTACTTAGTTTTTCACGCTATCCCATCCTTCATTTTACATTAAGAGAATCATGAGTCAATTAAAAGGAAAAACTGTATTTATCACTGGTGCCAGTCGTGGCATTGGAAAAGCAATTGGATTACGCTTGGCTAAAGCTGGCGCGAATGTGGCGATTGCTGCCAAAACGGCAACACCACATCCCAAACTACCAGGAACTATTTATACGGCGGCTGAAGAGATGGAACAAGCAGGCGGGAAAGCCCTTCCATTGATTGTAGATGTACGGCAGGAAGAGCTGGTAATGGAAGCAGTCGAAAAAACAGTGGCAACTTATGGCGGGATTGATATATTGGTGAATAATGCGAGTGCAATTATGTTAACCCCTACGCTTCATACGCCTATGAAACGTTTTGATTTGATGCATGCCGTGAATGTTCGTGGCACCTTTATGACCTCCCAAAAGTGCCTGCCTCATTTATTGAAATCTGAAAATCCGCATATCTTAAATCTTTCACCTCCTTTGAATATGGACCCTAAGTGGTTTGGTTCACATGTGGCTTATACGATGTCGAAATATGGTATGAGTATGTGTGTATTGGGAATGGCGCAGGAGTTTAAGCGCAAGGGAGTTGCTGTTAATGCCTTGTGGCCTAAAACGACGATTGCTACGGCAGCCGTTCAAAATTTATTGGGCGGAGATGCGCTTATGAAAACATCACGAACACCTCAAATTGTAGCAGATGCGGCTTTTCATATCTTTATGCAGGATAGTAAAACTTGTACGGGAAATTTCTTTTTAGATGAAGACGTATTGAAGGAGGCAGGCGTGACGGATTTTACTGAATATGCGATTGACCCTAGTGCTTCGCTTACTCCTGATTTGTTTTTATAAACTCATACATACACCAAGCAGAATATGAAAATTCGTTGTACCCATAATAGTATTCGTTATCGGCTTCGCAAATCGGATATTGCCATTTTACAGGCTGAAAAAATTATTACTGAATCGGTAGGATTTGGAGGAGGGGTTATTTTTCAATTTAGTTTGCTCATTCATCCTTCTAATGCGGAATTGTCAGCACAGTTTGAGAACCAGCACCTCCAAATCATGTTGCCTACTACTGTTGCTGAACACTGGATAAGGACTAATGAGGTGGGTATTGAACGATATTTATCGTTGGGAAAGGATCAGCAATTGCATTTATTGATTGAAAAAGATTTTCCTTGTTTGGATCGAGCAGAAGAAAACCGGGCGGATACTTTTTGGGAGTTGGCACCCGATGAGCCAGATAATTGTTAATGAAGCTACCCCCACACCGACCCCTCTAAAAAACAAAAACCTGTAAGTCAATGACTTACAGGTTTTTACAACTTAAAGTTGCGCCCCCTCTAGGATTCGAACCTAGGACCTGCGGATTAACAGTCCGTCGCTCTAACCAACTGAGCTAAGGAGGCGTTGCCTTTTTAGCGTTTGCAAAGATATAAACTCTGAACTAAAATAAAAAGTTCCAGCAAGATATTTTTTTATTTTTTTTTCTCCCACCCAACATCCTAGCAACAATCCCCCAAACATTTCCCTTTCCTGATTATTTGTAGCATCTTTGCGCGGTCATTCTAAAACAATCAAACCAGATCAAAAACCAACCAATAATACATTCACTATGAGTTTGCTAGTAGTAGGCACTGTTGCCTTCGATATTTTGGAAACCCCTTATGGCAAAACTGGCCGTATTGTGGGTGGTTCAGGTACATACATTTGCTATTCCGCTTCTTACTTTGGACTCGAAACTCGTTTAGTAGCCGTCATTGGCGACGATTTCCCCAATGAAGTAATCGAAGACCTACAAAAAAGAGGGGTTAAAACCGATGGGCTACAAATCAAAGAAGGAGAAAAAAGCTTTTTCTGGCAGGGACGTTATCACGATAATATGAATAAACGTGATACGCTTGTTACAGATCTAAATGTGCTTGCCGATTTCGATCCTATTATTCCTGATACGTACCAAAATGCCGACTATGTGATGTTGGGCAATTTGACGCCTACGGTACAACAACAGGTCATTGAACGCTTGCACCAACGCCCTAAGTTGATCGCAATGGACACGATGAACTTTTGGATGGATCATACGCCCGACGAACTAAATCAAGTACTCAAAATGATTGATGTACTGATTATTAATGATGAAGAAGCCCGTCAATTATCAGGCGAGTATTTACTAGTCAATGCGGCTCGTAAAATCCAAGAAATGGGTCCTAAATATTTGGTAATCAAAAAGGGGGAACATGGAGCCTTACTCTTCCACGAAGAATCTATTTTCTTCGCCCCTGCCTTACCACTAGAGCAGGTATTTGATCCAACGGGTGCAGGAGATACTTTTGCAGGTGGGTTTATGGGCTATATCGCCAAAACAGACGATTATTCGTTTGATAATATGAAACGTGCTATTATTTATGGATCGGCACTTGCTTCTTTTTGTGTAGAAAAATTTGGTACCGAACGACTCGCTGAACTTCATAAAGAAGAACTAAAAGCGCGTGTACAACAGTTTATTGATTTGATGAATGTAGAACTGTAATTCATTTCTTCTAATCATCTACATTTATTCGTTCAATCACTTAGCTATTAGTAATTGGGCGTGCCGTGTATAAAAAAAACGCAATCACTATTATTTGGTGACTGCGTTTTTTTTATACACGTCGGGCTATCCACTTGTAGTTGACTCATATCCGCTTGTTCCGCTATCTCGCCTAGCAGTGTCTTCCGCTGTCAGCCCTGCTAGTCGAAGCGTCACCAAAGCGGCTATTTCGTCAAGCTACCGCTACTATCCCTCACGCGGAAGACGTTTGAACGATCTACGATTTACGTGCGACGAAAGTACTTTTACCACTTATTGGTATATTGGACTTGTTACCCTTTAAAAATCTCACAATAAATCAATCTTGCAAAGATATAACGCGGTAGACGATGATACATTCTGACGTGAGGCGCAAAATCTTGCGCCTTTACGTTGATCGTTCCATCGTTGATCGTTTTATTGTCCAATCGTTCTTACATCCCTTTACCTATTTGGAAGGCAACCGATGTATTGACAAATAAATTGGTGTAATTATGTTGTACAATACTGCTTTTTTCTTGGACAGGCATAAATCCATAATTGGCACTTAAAGCAAAAACGAGGCGATTATTGAGGCGAAACTGCCCACCCCCTGTGATACCAATATCAAATGGATTAATGCTATGACTTTCATCAAATTCTTCTTCTATTTGGTGTAGAAAAAGTGCAGATACATAGTCATCATAGGAGGCAAAATCGCTTTCTTGCCCTGCGTATTGTCCAATATCTAATCGGGCAATACCTGTATTTTCACCATTTAACAAGTAAGCTACACGTCCTCCTAAATTGACCCCAAACCGATCGTTTAGTTGCCATACCACGCTTATAGGCATTTCTAGGTAGTGTAGATTATACTCCCCCTTGACAGTACCTGCCAAAAAGGTTTCTATATAATTGGTAACTTCTTGATCTTGGATGGTGAAAACAATTGGCCAGATGGTATCAGAATTAGGTACGTAGGTTTCGTATTGTACACCAGTGATATTGTACACCAATTCGGATTGTAAAGAAATTTTATCTTTGACCTTCCAGTTGACATAAACACCCATATTGGGATTGAGAACTGGTTTCCCTTTATCTGTATCAGGATTAAAAGGACCAATAATAACACCTCCTGTCATGCCTCCTCGCACACCATAGGTTAATCGTTGTGCTAGTAAGTCGCTAGTAATAGTAACGAGTAAACCTACTATAAGTAATTGTGTAAAAAATGATTTCATGGGCAAACATTTTTTGGGTTGACTGTTATTTGGAGACCTTTTCGCTAGGAGCAAACTGAGTTTTGTTGAAAATGGTTTTTTAGTAAAGAGGAAAGAATAAATTGATCAATTTATTTTTTCCTCTTTACTAAAGTACCTAAGCATAAATAATCGACACATTTTTTACGCGGCTCTTTTTTCGCTATACTTCGTTAAAAATACTCGCCGTAGCTTTGGCTATGCCTGTGTTTTTTGCCTTGTCTGACAAAAAAATAGCTGCATCAAAAATGGCGATTATTTATGCTCAGGTACTTAATGTAGTGGTCTAATAGCTAATTTCCCTCCATTTATTAAGAGATCTTTGTCAAATAATTGATAGATATAATGTCCAGCAGACAGGTGTTTTAAGGACACATTAAATGCTTTTCCCGATCCTAAATTTGTAGATATATGCTCTCTTCCCGAAAGGTCAAATAGTTTGAGACTTGCATTTTCGAGGTGTATGCTACTGTTTAAGCTTAAAATATCTGTAACAGGGTTGGGAAAGGTTTGTACTTGTACTTCGGCAAACATAGGAATAGTAATACCTGTTGCATTGTCAATAGCTAGTTCATCAATGTAGAGGGTACTGCCTACTTCTGCTTGAAACAAATGCCCATAAACACTTGGTACACAAACAATGGTGATAGAGTCGGGGGTTTCTTGGGAAAAATAGTCAATTGGTAAGTCAAAATAGGTGTATTCGTCTACTGTTTCGCCGACTTGCAGCCATGCTTCAGCAAGTGTATCTTTTTTTCCTGCTGCTTGGTTGTATTTGGTTAGTTGTAGGTAAATGGCACATGAGTCTCCATTTTCAGGAAAATACATGTAATAGCCTTTAAATCTGCTAGGTTTGTCAGTAAAAGGAATACCTAATTTTAGTGAGGAGATCGGATTGTTATTATCTGGATCGAATGTGCCTAGTGATAAGTTTCCAGTGACAGGTAAACCAGCAAATAGATCGAATTCGTCAGTTACCATTTTAGCTGCATAGTTGCCAGCTACTACCTTTTCAGTTTCTTTAAATGTAGTAATAGGGGCAGAAGGAGATAATGCAGCAATACGGTTGGCGGTTGTCCAGGGGCCAGTTGGTTCCTCATAGTTATATAAGGTGTCGCGTGTCCATTCTTCTAATCCCCCATTTATAAGGAATTCTCCTTGTCCATAGCTATAACTAAGACTTAGGCAAAAATAGGCAATGATCGCCCAAATATATTTCATGTTGATAGTGTTCGTGTTAAAAGAGAAATAAGGGTGAAAATGTCAGCTAATTAGTATCCATTAATTTACCAAAGATTCAACATTTATGGTAATTTATTCTACGAATAAGTGTTATTCGTCTACCAAAATACTAATTATCTATTTAAAAATTAGAAATTAAATGAGTTTTAACACTTTATTTGAAGTGTATTTATAATAAAAAAAGGTCTCAGCAGAAAACTACTGAGACCACTTTGTTAAATGTTATATAAAAAGTATGCTTACTTATCCATTAGGTTTACGCTACGATTAATAAACTCGGTAAGTTTGGCACCTGTCAGCATATTTTGTTGTAAGAGTGCTAAGTCATACAATTGTTTTGCGATATGCTCTTGGTTTTCTTTCTTGCGTTTTGCGAGCAATTTGGAAATCACAGGATGATTGGTATTTACGACCACATTGTACATATCAGGCATGTCGCCATAAGGAGATGCGCCACCAATATTACTCATATCTTTCATGCGGCGTATAAATTCAGGGCGTGTAATGACTAAGGGCTTATCTTGAGGAGTAAGTGGTTTTAGTGTGACACTTATTTGTTGATTCTCTACTGTATCTAAGAAAATGTCTTTTAGTTTGGTTTCTTGATCTTCAGAGAGAACCGACTCGTAGTTTTCATCCTTTTCGATAAGTTGATCTAATGTATCGGCATCTACTCGTTTGAACTGTATATTTTCGAGTTGTCCTTCTAATTTGCCTATAAAGTGTGGATCGAGCATGGCATCAAATTTTAACACCTGATAGCCCTTTTCTTTTGCTGCTTCTACATAACCATGTTGGCTGTCGCCACCATTGGTATAAATATAGATGAGTTTGTCGTTTTTATCGGTTTGATTTGGTTTTACCAACTCTTCAAACTCTTCGAAAGTATGTAGTCCTCCTTCTGTTGTTTCGAGTAAACAGAATTTCTTTGCTTTATCGTAAAATTTATCTTCGGTAAGCATTCCGTATTTAATCAAGACTCCTGTATGCTCCCATTTTTCGTTGAATAGCTCTCGGTCTTTGCGGAACATTTCGTCCAGTTTGTCAGCTACTTTACGCGTGATGTATTTGTTGATTTTCTTTACTTCAGGGTCTGCTTGTAAATAGCTACGCGATACATTTAATGGAATATCTGGTGAGTCGATGACACCATGTAGTAACATTAAGAAATCGGGTACAATTTGTTCTACTTGATCAGTTACGAAGACCTGGTTACAATATAGGGAAATACGGTCTTTGCGAACTTCGAAGTTGTTGTTTCTGATTTTAGGGAAGTATAGGATACCTGTTAGTTGGAACGGATGATCGACATTGAGGTGAATCCAGAAGAGTGGTTCTTCGCCATAAGGATAAAGTTGACGGTAGAAACTCATATAGTCCTCATCAGTGA
This sequence comes from Bacteroidota bacterium, assembly GCA_020629895.1. Lineage (GTDB taxonomy): Bacteria > Bacteroidota > Bacteroidia > Chitinophagales > UBA2359 > JAHDHP01. The sequence goes on along the minus strand of JAHDCM010000011.1, from coordinate 6,546 downwards.
GTTCGTTGGGCTTCTTTTTCCAGAGTGGGTCGGTATTGTTGATAATATTATCAAGGATATGCACTTCTGGTTCGGCATCTTCTTCTCCTTCTGGTGGGGCTACTTTTTCTTCGGTAGTACCAAACTTGATTTCTACGGGTAAGAAGCGACAGTATTTAGTGAGTAGTTCTTGAATACGGTTATTTGCTAAGTATTCGTTTGCAGCTTCTTCTATGTGTAAGATAATATCTGTACCGCGTTCTTCCTTTTCTATTTCGTCAATTTCGTAGGTAGTAGAACCATCTGATAGCCAGTGAACGGCGGGAGCATCTTTCCAAGATTTGGTTTTGATTTCTACTTTGTCGGCTACCATAAAGGCAGAGTAGAAACCTAAGCCGAAGTGTCCAATGACAGCATTTGCTGAATCTTTATATTTTTCAGCAAATTCTTGTGCGCTAGAGAACGCAATTTGGGTGATATATTTTTCGACTTCTTCTTTGGTCATCCCAATTCCTTTGTCGCTGATGGTAAGCGTTTTGGCGTCTTCATCAAGGATGATTTCAATTTGAAGGTGTCCTAAATCACCTTTTACCTCTCCTTTGGAAGATAAGGTTTTAAGTTTTTGGGTGGCATCTACCGCGTTGGCGACTAATTCGCGCAAGAATATTTCCTGATCGGAATACAAATAGCGTTTAATAATCGGTAGAATATTTTCGGTCTGAACGTTGATCGTACCTGTTTGCATAGTTGGTAGATTCGATTTTATATGGTTAGAAATTGTAAGCGTTTTGATGTGCGACCACAAGGGATCGCCCCCCTACGCGTGAGGGATAGAGGCGGAATATGGCGTTAGGAGCATAGGTGTGAGCTAGGGAGGGACGCAGGCTGAGCGGTATGAGCGAAGACAAGTGCCGACCATAGCGAACCGTGTGCGAGTAGCCATATATTAGCCGAAAGCCCGACCCCATTTTTACCAACAAACCCGACAGGTTTGTTGGTAAAAATGGGGGCACGCCCAAATAATTGATATAGCTTGTTAATCAAAATATATTCCATTGGAGAGTGGCTGCCAAAATGACGGAAAATGTGTTATTTATGTAGCTATTTATTGGTAAGGTGTCAGTTTTGAGCTTATAAAAGTGTGACGGATTGTCATTTATTAGGATGTTTTGCGAAAGGTTACTACGCGTTTGATGTGGCGGAGGTATTCTTGTTTTTGTGCTTCTCTAAGTTGGCGAGCCGATTGGGTGTAGTATTGGTGTTGTTCGAGGAATTGGATTTGTCTTTGTTGCCATTCTTTTTCGTTTAGCATATCTTCATACACCATTAATTCGTCGCGGAGTGTTGCCCCTATTTCATAAAAGTCATCGCGTCCTAAGTAGTCAACGTCGGCATCACAAATAATTTTTTCGCTAAGTGATTGTGGGGTTTGTTCGATGCGTGTTGCTAGGATAAGTTGGCATACTTGTGCTATTTGGTCGGGAGTGTATCCGTATTGAGGGAGCATGGATTTTGCGATTTTGCATCCTGCTTGTTCGTGTTCGATACGGGTATAAATAAAGCCAGAGTCATGTAGTAGGGCGGCTGTTTTGAGTATGGTTAGTGAGGTGCCTGTAATACCTTCTTGACGGGCTAGTCGGCAAGTTGCTTTATAGACATCGACAGTGTGATGGAATCCGTGATAGTAGAGTTTATCGGGTAGTTCGTCTTTTAGTTTTTCGAGTAATTGGGTTTTAAAAGCGATGAAGTCAATGGCTTCTGTTTGTAGGCGTTGATATTCTTCAATAATTTGCCGATTGACGACTATTTTTTCTTTGATTTGTTTTTTTGCTTGTACATTAATCCCTGTTTCGGTTACTCTAATAATTTCTAAGTAGGCTTTTTCTAATATTTCTTGTGCTTTGGGGTGGTCGGTGGCGAGTAATACTTGGTAGCATGTCCACATATTGCGAATGGTCATCATGCCATCGGTTTCTTCCATGTATTGAATGAGTTCGAGAATTTTAACTAATGCTCGCTCTGTTTGCTGTTCGTATAAGTCGATGTGTGCTAATGCCCCTAATGATTCTAATGTCCAATGCCGTGTTCCTAATTTGGAACGGAGTTTAAAGCTTTTTTGGATATGTTTTCGTGCTTTTTTGGGTTGATGAAGTCCTAACCAAGCATATCCAAGATTAACAGATAAATAGGCTTCTAGGCTATCAATTTTGAGTTGTTTGACTAATGTTAGTCCTTCTGTTAGATAGTTTATTGCTTGTTGGTATTGGGCTTCTTTTTCGTAGGTAATGCCTAGCCCAAGATAGGCGATACATTGTCCTTTTTTGCTATTAATAGCATAGTTGAGTTTAAGAGCTTGATAGCTATATTCTTTTGCTTTTTCGTAAAAGCCTTGAGATTGGTAAAGGATGGCTATATTGTTCATTAGCATTCCTTGACCCCGTCTATCTCCAATTTCTTGGTGAATATTTAATGCTCGTTCTAAAAAGGTGTGTGCTTTGTGTAGTTCTCCTTGATTTAGGGCAATGCTTCCGATGCTATTGGCGACTTTTGCGGTAAGGTGTTTGTCGTTGATTTTTTGTACGGTATTGTATGCTTTTTCAAAATACCAAGAAGCTTGATTTGCCTCTCCTTTTTCATGCAAAATACGTCCTAGTGCAATAAAGATGTGAAAGCGTTCTCGTTCATAATCTTCTCCATGTCCGATAACTTCTGTTGCTTTAACGAGCATTTTCTTGGCTGCCTCATATTTTCCGGATAAAATCAATAATTCGCCAACTAAGTGTCTTCCTTTGACTTCCCATATAGGAAGTTGATGTTTTTCGGCAAATTGTACTGTTTGTTGCGCTAATGAGAGTGCTTTGGGATAGTTATCGTTTTCTTGATAATAGGTTGCTTCACGTAATAAAAGGGCGACTTTTTGATCGGTTTGTTCTAGTTGTTCACAAAGTTGATGTAGTTTGGAAATGTATTTAAGTTGTTGGTTTCGTTGTCCTAGTAGGTGATAAATTTTTTCGAGGTATTGATTGATTTCATATTGTGCTTTTAGTTCTACTAGTTCACTAATTTCATTGGCTCGAAGAAAGTATTGAAGCGCTTGTTGGTTATCATGTTGCTTCATGGCTTGAATACCTGCTAGTTTGGCGAAGTTGCATTCGGCGAGTTGATTACCAGCATAATGAAAGTGATGGGTGATAAGAGATAAAAAGGGACGTAAAGTAATTGGTATTTCTTCGTATGATTCTGAAAAGTTAGGTAATTGATTGGAGTAGGAGGTGATGTGCCATTCTGCAATTGTTTCGTGGATGGCTCTACGATGGGCAAATAGTAGCGATTGGTAGGCAGTTTCTTGGGTGAAGTTATGTTTAAAAACATACATGACGCCTGTTTCCTGATTTTCTTGAACTAGTAAACCTTGCAAAGTAAGGTCTGCTAAAGCCATTTCTAATGCTTCTTTTGACATGCGAACATTGTGTTGAATGATCGCATTGATAGTATCTAGAGAAAAAGAATTTCCAATGACGGCTCCTACTTTTAGTACATGCTTTGAAAATGGAGCTAGACGGTCTATTCGTTCTTTAATAAGCCCTTGAATGGTAGAAGGGAGTTCTGTTGAAATATGTGAAATAGCAGTTTTTACATGGCAGTTTTTACTATCGCCTTGTGTTGTAATTTGAATGTGTTTTTTTTCTTGTAGCATGTGTATCAACTCGGAGGCGTAAAAGGGGTTTCCCTGCGCTTGTTTTTGGATGAGTTTGGATAGTGATGGAGGTATTTGTTGTGTAGGAATTTGTAAATAATTTCCAATTAATTGTGTGATAGCATGATTTGATAATTCTTGTAAAAGAAATTTGTGGGTACAGTTTAGTTGATTGAGGTTTTGTAATGTTTCTTGGCATTTTTTTTCAATTTCATCAGGTCTTGTAGCGATAATTAATAGCATTGCACTAGGATTGTAAGCTATTGCTCTACCGATATCTAGTAACATTTTACAAGATGCTTTATCCATCCATTGTGCGTTATCTATTACCAATACTAGCGGTTTGTTGCGTGCTAATGCTTGAAATAAATTATTGAAGAAAATAAATAGGTTTTCATGTCTTAATGTGGCTTGTAAACTTTGGGTGAGTTTATTTTCAGGGAAGTTGATTGGAAGTAAATCATTTAATAGGGGGAGCCGATTTATTTGTTGTGGAATTAGTTGTTCCACTTTTTGTTGGATATGTGTTCGCCACTCTACTATATTTTGTGTGTCTTCTATTTCGAATAGCTGTATTAATAGGGTACGCCAGATAAAATAGGGGGTGTTTTTTTCAATGACTTGTCCTACACTGGTCAATGTTTGGTAGCCATTGAGGAAACTCTGATGAATACAAGTATCTAAAAAAACAGATTTTCCGATTCCTGCTTCTCCTTTGATTAATAATATTTTTCCTTCTTGTTTAACGAGTTCTTGTAATAGTTGTTGGCAATGTTTTAACTCTTTATCGCGTCCAATGAGTTGTGTAATTGTTTTTTTTTGTATTTGTTGTGCATTTTTCACAGAAGCACCTTCGGGTTGAAAGATGTTGATTTTTTCTGCCTTTCCACGTAGTAAAACAGGGGGTAATATTTGATAGGAGATGTGTTGATTAGACTGTTGGTAGGTCATTTCATCACATATAATACTTCCTTCTTTTCCAATACTCATTAA
>JAHDCM010000011.1:0-1777 GCA_020629895.1 Bacteroidota bacterium | reverse complement strand
GTTGGTAGGTCATTTCATCACATATAATACTTCCTTCTTTTCCAATACTCATTAATCGGGCAGCAATATTAACAGTATCGCCCATTACGGTGTATGTTTTTCGATACAAACTACCAATAGGGCCTGCAAATGCTTGTCCTGAAGTAATTCCAATAGATAATTGTATTCCTTTAACAGGTGATTGTTCTTGAAAGTGAGTTTGTAAGTCTAAGGCACAACGAATTGCTCGAAGTGGGCTATTTTTGTAAGCAAAAGGAGGCGTTCCAAATAATAATAAAATACTTACTTGTTTATCATCTACGGTCACTTTATCTACTGTACCTTCGTAGTGATAAGTCAACTCTTGGATAGTTTGTAAGATTGGGTGCAGTTGGGTTGCTACTTGTTTATGTCCTACTTGTAGTCCTTTTAAGCTAATAAATACAATGCTCATGGTGCGTAATTCGGCAATCCATTCTTCCATATTTTGATGGAGATAGGAACGTAATGGACGAGGGATAAAGCCCATTAGTTTTACTTGGAACTGTTGAAGGTTGGAAGGAATTGCGATAGAAAGTGGAATGGAGGTCGTTACTTGTTTAAGGGCTTGTTGTTGTAAAAGTTTGGCTTCGTCACTCAATAAAATGGAACCTTTTACGGCTTGTGTGGCAATTTCGCTGATTTGTTGTAGCGGGTCTCCTGCAATTACATATTCCCAACGCCCTCCAATTCCTCCGATTTGCATGGCTGTTACTTCTCCTACTCCAATACTTACCTTTAATCCAAGTGAAATTTGTCCAATGCTTATGTCTAGTTTGTCGAAAAGCGACATGGCATCTTGCATTGTCTGTGCTGTTTCCACAGCCCGTTGAAGCGCATGTCCTAAGCATTCGTTTTGTGTAGGAATAAATAGGGCTGTGAGGGCATCTCCACTAAATTTAACGACCTCCCCTCCTCCTTCCTCTAAAATGGGAATGATTTTGTTGAAGTATCCATTGATCAGTCGAGTTAGTTCTTCGGTGCCTTCAAGTCCACTTAAAGAGAGGGTTTCGGTGAGTGGGGTGAATCCAGGTACATCTGCAAATAATACTGCTGCTTGTAGTTTTTCTGAGACATAGCTGTCCTGTAACGTAGTGGGTTGTTGGGTAATACTACGTATCAAGGGGCTAGGGATATACTGTTGTAAACGGTATGTTAAAGGGGTGTGTTTAATACCCATGAAATGGAGACTCGGTGAATGATACAGGCTTTGACTAATAGTGTGTTATGTTTACTAAGATACTATTTTTTTGGGAGTTTTGTGGAAGAGAATGTAAAAGTGATGTCATCTGTATGTGGTGTTTGATAGGAGAGCATCTACAATGTTATAATTATTAGGCTATTGTTGTTAGGTCTGTAGATACTTGGAATGCAATGGCTTATAATGTAATGAATGCAGATATTAATAAGGCTATTGACGTTTTAGATTATGCGATTACCCATTTTCCTGATGATGCGAATATCTATGATTCGAAGGGAGAGATGTTGGAGGAAATGGGTAAAAAGAAAGAGGCAAAAAAGTATTACCAAAAAGCATTGAATAAATTAGAGGAGATGAAAGATAATTATAGTGAGGATGAGTATAAGTTTTATGCAAAAGTATTTAAAGAAAATATAGAACGAATGGGTGGGAAGTAGGGACAAGTCTATTTACTTCCTCTATATTTTTCAGCATCTACTTCAATTAAAAAACGAGAGGGCTTCGTGTAGAAGTCATCCCAACTACTAAAGTAGGAGGGCATGGTGAGGTAGAGTTGCT
>JAHDCM010000010.1:11611-18196 GCA_020629895.1 Bacteroidota bacterium | reverse complement strand
TTACTTCGTGATGAACATCCTAGTATTATGGAACAGATGCTAACCAATGGAGGAAAAGCTATTCCTAAGTTGGCTTGTTTGAGGGCAAGTGATTTATCGTTATTGGGACAATGGGGCCCGCGTCCTGCTCCTGCACAACAGATGGTCATGGATTATAAAGCCAACCCAGTGGAACCATATATGGAGATGGTAAAGCGGGTACAGTTGTGGTATGCGAAAGATCGGGGAAAGACGATTCAGGAGGAGTTTGTGGAGTTGATTGGGCGATTGACGATGAAACGATGAAACGGTTGACGATTAAACGTAAATCGTGAATCGTTCAAACGTTTCCGCGTGAGGGATAGTAATGGTAGCTTGCCGAAATGGATGCCTTTATGACGCAAAGACTAGCAGGGCTGACAGCGGAAGACACTGCTAGGCTTATGCGGAATAGGTAGCCATGAGGCAACTACAAATGGATAGCCCGACGGGTATAAAAAAGCGCAGCCTTTGGCTACTTGTGACCACCAGCGAAGACGCTGGCGGGAGCAAGTAGGAAAAGATTGCGCTTTTTTGATACCCGACACGCCCAACTATTACTCAATCACAATAGGTAATTGAATTTGTACTGCTGTGCCTTGATTGGTTTTTGACTCGACTTTTACCGAACCTGGTCGATTGATTTCGGCACCAAATAGCTGGATTCTTTCTTGGGTAATTTTGGAGGCTAGTTGAAGGTGTTTATTAGAAGCTTTGTTTTGCATGGCAATACCAACGCCATCATCGGTGATATGAATGTGTAAATAATCGTTTTTTTCGTAGCAACTGATTTGAATGGTGCCTCCTCCTTTGGGGCGCAGTCCGTGTAGAATAGCATTTTCGACATAAGGTTGAATAATCATGGTCGGAATGCGGAAGAGTTCGGTTTCTAGGGTATCTTCGATGTGAAGCGACCAATTGAGGCTGTCTTCGAAGCGCAGTTTTTCTAACTTGAGGTATTTTTGTACTAATTCGAGTTCTTCTTGTAAGGGGATGCTTTTTTTGAGGGAAGCTTGTAAATACAGACGAATTAGTTTCCCAAATTCGGCAATGTAATGATTGGTTTGTTGTACGTCTTCTTTTTGTACATATTCTTGAATGGCATTGAGGACATTGAAAATAAAGTGAGGATTCATGGAGGCACTGAGGGCGCGTTGTTCGAGATCGGCTATTTTCTGATTAAGGGCAATGGCTTCTCTTGCTCTAGCTTGGCTTCTTTTGATGAAAAAACGAGCAATGAGATAGCTTGTTAGTATAATAAAACTAATTAGTAGTACGACAAAATAGATGGTTTGGTACCATTTGGCCAATACAGTAAACGAATAAGGGGCAGTATAGCTCCAATTGTGTTGGTTTTTGGTGGCTCTAAATTGAATGTTGTATTTATTGGGGCCTAGATTTTGCAACGAGAGCATTCCTTGTTCAAAAGGAATCCATTGTTTGTCATTTAGACGATATTCATATTGGGTGTCATGTGTGGTTTTAAAATCACATAAGGCTAGTTCAAAGGTAAGTGTTTGGTTGTCAACTGCCCGAAATGCAAGGTCTTTATGGGCTGTTTGCTCTAGGCTGTCTAGGCTAATTTTTTGGAGGTATAGTTCGGTATGATGATTCTGAAATGCTTGTAATAGGGCTGTTTTGTTTGCCTTTACTACTCCATTATTATTAGCAGCATACAAGCAATTATTTTGTCGATCAAATTCTACATAGGCGATATCATTGGTAAATAAGCCGTTTTTTTTATTGAAATGATAAACAGCTTGTCGATCAAAATAGACCAAACCTTTAGGAGTAGCCAACCACAAATGCCCTTCCTGATCAACAGCAATATCTTTTATGGTTTCACTGGGAAACCCTTCTGCTAATCCATAGACCTGCCACTGCCTTTGTTTCTCTTTGTATAGCAGAAGACCTTTATCGGTTGCAAATCCTATTTCGTTTTCTGCTAAGGCTTTTATTTGGTAAGTAATCGCATCTTGTAGGTTTTCAATAAAGAACTGACTAGTATCTTGGGTAGAATTATAGGTTCGATTATTTTCAAAATCATAATGCAAGATTCCTATTTTCATAGCTTGCCAATACCCTTTTTGTAAATCATCAAAATAAAAAGGCTCATTCGCAATAGCCGCTACTTCGACCTGATGACAAACTACCTTTTCGCGTAGCACACGTACCTGATCATTGATGAGTTTAAAGCATTTTAGCACGATGGTATCTCCTACTAGTCCTTGTTTGTAATGAGCATGAAAGATACCTTTGTCGTTCCTGTAAGCATTATGTAATGCCTCAATGGCATATACCTTTTTATCGAAATGGGGAGCAGTAGGTACCTCCATCATCACCGAATCATTGAGGTAATTTTTAATAATCACGTTTCCTGCTTGGTCGCTCAATAGCCGCCCATAATTGGCCAAACCACTCGTACTTTTAGAGATATGAAGAGGCAGCCACTTTTCTTGCGCCTTATCATGTTGATATACGTCATCTAAACTACTAACGTAAAAGTCGCCTGTTGCCTGTGCGACATGAATTTCCTGAATAGAGTTTGTATTTATATCATTTTCTACCTGATAGGTAACAAAGGGAGAATGCGGAATTAAAAATAGTCCTTTTCCCCAAGAAGATACCCAAATATTCCCATCTTTATCTAGCATCAAATGATTAATAACTACATTGCCTAGCGGTGTATTTTTAGATAAAGCTTGAAATGTCTCTTCTTGGCTTCTTTTCATATACAAACCCAAATCACTATTGGCGGCATAAATACTTCCTTCTTGGTCTTTTAATAAAAAATTGGTGATGCCCTTATCGGGTAGGCCTTGCTCTATTATATTTTCTAATTGAAAGTCCCTCAATTGATACACTTTCGTTTGCCCACCCACCAACACTTCTTGTTTTTCTTTATTGACATATAAAGCATAAAAAGAATCATCAGAAGGCACATTAAAAACCGACTTCATCTTTTCCTCGTGATAATCATATTTTATTAACCCGCCTTTTTGAGAAGTAATTAAAAAGGCATCCAATCCCCAAGGATAAAGTCGTCTTCCATAAGTAATTCCTAAGCCCTCTTCATACCGATAAAACTGCCGTTTTCTTAAATCAAATCGGCGTTCTTGTGAATAGACACTACTGTCTCTAAGGTAGGTATCGTAATTGACGGTAAAACTAGGCTCTATTTTTTCAAAGGTGGGATCATGGTTTATATAAGCTTTTGTGATGCCCTTTTTATACGTTGCAATCAACATATTCCCATCTTCCATCGCAGATAACCAAGTAATATTATCTCCCCATAAGCCATCCTTACGCTTATAGCACTGCAAGCGGGTTCCATCATAGCGGCACAATCCAGCATTCGTAGCAATCCAAATATATCCTAATTTATCTTGGTAGGTACCCCATACTGTTTGACTGGGCAATTCGTCTTTTAAGAGGGGTAATACTTGAACTGACTGCCCTTGTAGCGAAGTAGGAAGGGTAATAAAAGAAAAAAAAAGCACCCATACAGTCAGCCATTTCTTCATCTATTTCGCAATTTATGGATCGTAGATTTAACTCTCCTCCTCGCAATCACCAACTCTTCTCCGTTTTCTAATTTGGCATAAGTAGCCCCCTCTTTTTTGCTCGTTCCCTTAATACATTTCGCTTGGACCAGAAAGGATTTATGAATCCGAATAAATTGATTCGGATCAAGTAAGTCTTCAAAATATTTTAGTGTTTTGGATACGATATGCTTCTGTTTATCTAACATATAAATTACCGAGTAATTATTATCCCCACCAATATAAAGAATCTCATCTACTTCTATCATTTTTACTTCATCCAACGAAGGAAGCATAATTTGTTGCGGAAAATTAGTGGTATTTATATTTTGCATCAATAAAGATAAGGCATAATTTGTTTGCGCTTGTTTATGACTTCTACCTTTCTGCAAATTAATAATTTGAAGAATACGTTCTACCGTTTCTTTCAATTCTAAGGGATCAATTGGCTTTAATAAATAATCAAAAGCACTCGCCTTAATGGCTCGGACACCATAATCGCTATAAGCAGTCGTAAATATAAGGAAAAAGAATTTGTTAGGAATACGTTCTAATACTTGAAACCCATCTAGTTGGGGCATCTTTATATCTAAAAATAAAATATCAGGCTGATGTATATTAACCAACTCCACCCCTTGCAAAGGGTCAGTTGTCTGCGCAACAATCGCTATCTGCTCCTCAAAATAGGCAGTTATATTATAAGAAAGGTTAGCCAAACTACTTCTTTCATCATCAATAATAATGGCTTTTAATTTCATAGTAACTAAAGATAGGGTAGCTATTTTTTTATTTATAAAAATTTCATGAGTTATTAGGTCAAAGTAAAAAAAGAGGGACTGCATCGTCCGATTACTAGTTTATCAAACAATGTCAATCCCCTTTTAGGGAACACTAAAAGTGTCTATAAAATTCAGCCGTTTATTAATGAGGTTTACATCTTTTTTGAAACACAATAATAAAAGATATATAGCAATTAGAAAAACCGAATAAGTTAGCGGTAGGAACGACTTATTTAACGGTATTTTTTTGTTGGGCGCATCCCTACATAGGGTTTCGGAAACTGTGGAATCAAGTATCGGGGCAAGATTCTGCCCCGATACTTGATTCCACAGTTCCTCCATCCCTATTACGGGTCGGGCTATCCGCTTGTAGTTGCCTCATGGCTGCCTATTCCGCATAAGCCTAGCAGTGTCTTCCTTCGTCAGCCCTGCTAGGCTTTGCCTCATAAAGGCATCCATTTCGACAAGCTACCGCTACTATCCCTTGCGCAATAAGAGGCCCTTATAATTTATCCTACATTTTTTAAACATGATTTAGTCGATTTTTGATATTCGGATCATTATCTTGCAATTCATTGACATATAGTTTTACAAGCACCAAAATAATGAAACAAATATCACTAATCAGTGTCTTATGCACACTGCTTTCCATCAGCTATTCTCAAGCCCAATCGGGCATACAAATACGAGAAAACCACTGTCAAACCCGTTGGTTTCTATATCAAGACAAAAATCCGATCCCCTTCATTGACTTTAATCAAGAACGTCCTTTTTTGACCATTGCTAAAGGCACACCAAAGGTCAAATACAAAATGGCTTCTTTTCATTTTAAAGACAAAGTCAAAGAGCGTTGTACGCAACAAGTAATTGACGAACAAATAAAAAAGCCTAACCAAGTATTACTGAAAGGGCATTTCGAAGACTGCGACTGCACCTATGAAATGCAATTTACCAACTTAGAAAATGGACGCGTAGATTGGAAAGTGAGCTTGAGTGATACGACTTATAATCGCATTTTTTTAACTTGGGGAGCTAAAGAAGCAGAACAGTTTTTTGGTTTTGGCGAGCAGTATTCACAGGTCAATATGAAAGGTAAACAACCGTTTATTTTTTCGGAAGAACAAGGAATAGGAAGAGGCGATAAGCCCGTAACAGGCTTGGTAAAACTAGTTGGTTCTTCAGGCAATGAATATACCTCTTACGCACCAATTCCTTTTTATTTAAGTACCGAAAATAAAGCTTGTTTTGTACACAATACGACCTTTATGGAGTTTGATCTCAAACGCTCCGATAAAGTGCGTTTAGAACTTTGGGATCATCAGGCACACCTCAGCTTTTGGCAAGCAGAAACACCGCTCTCCCTCCTTGAAAAATACACCACGCTAACAGGTCGTTTTCCCGAATTACCCGACTGGGCTTATGGTACTTGGTTAGGACTACAAGGAGGCGCAGCAAAAGCCGAAAAAATGGTACAAGAAGCCCAAGCAGCCAACAACCCTGTATCAGCCATCTGGATTCAGGATTGGGTTGGAAAACGCAAAACGCGCTTTGGCTCACAACTCTGGTGGATTTGGCAAGCTGATGAAAAAAGCTATCCCAATTTCAAGGCCTTTTGTACCAAAATGAATGAGGAAGGGGTAAAAGTTTTGGGCTATGTCAATTCTTTTTTGGCCAATGAAGGGGCGATGTGTGAAGAAGCAAAAACAAAAGGTTATTTGGTCAAAGACCCAACAGGAAATGATTACCTCATCAAAACAGCCGGCTTCCCCGCTTACTTAGTAGATCTCAGCAATCCTGCTGCCTTTGAATGGTTAAAAGGAATTATCAAAACCAATATGATTGAACAAGGACTAAGTGGCTGGATGGCTGATTATGCCGAGTGGCTCCCCTGGGATGCTCAACTACATTCGGGCGAGTCAGCAGAAGCATATCACAACAAATATCCCGTAGAATGGGCGCGCTTAAACCGAGAAGCCATTGCAGAAAGTGGAAAATTAGGTGAAATTGTTTTTTTCACTCGCGCAGGCTACAGCTACTCCAATAAATACAGCACTTTATTTTGGATGGGCGACCAGCTTGTTTCTTGGGGCAAACACGATGGACTTGCCTCAACTGTTCCCGCCATGCTCTCAAGTGGCATGAGTGGTTTAGCATTGAATCACAGCGACATAGGTGGCTATACCAATGTAAATATCCCCTTTTATAAAACGCACCGTAGCCGAGAGTTGTTTTATCGGTGGAGTGAG
>JAHDCM010000010.1:4655-11511 GCA_020629895.1 Bacteroidota bacterium | reverse complement strand
ATTTGGGAAAATATTTGGACGGGTGAACAAATTAACGGAGAACAATGGAAAACAGTAGCTGCCCCCATCGGACAACCAGCCGCTTTTATAAAGCTTGGAGGCGAACAGGAGGCACTTCTACGTAAAGCATTTTCAAGCCTCAAATAACATTTGATAACCATTAGCATTTCATTTTATTGTCAAGCTTTTTATATTTTATGGATAAATGCAACATGTTAGACTCTCATCCGTATATTCATCCGTTGATTCGCCCATACCTTAAACATTTAATCATACTAACCAATTAAACACTTTTTCTATGCGAATCATATTATTCCTTATTTGTTTCTGTTCTTTATTTTGTACGTTGAGCCAACATAGTTTAGCTCAAAAAAACATGGAGTATAGCTATATTTCTGATAAAAAATATCGTACTGTTCACGAATTTAAAGACCAAGTCTTTGTACCTGCCGCCTATCAACTAAAGTTGGAGGAACCAAATAAGCTAAATGCAGGGAAAGTCGTTATTCGTTTTTCGAATAATCAAGTCATTTTCGAAGGTTCCAAAGAGTTGCCAGAGCCATTTTTCATCTCTAATAAATACCAAGATCGCAAAGTAGGTTTTGTATTTGAGCTAATGGATAAACGCAATCGTCCTGCGAAATTAAAAGCAGTGTTAGATAAAGATAATTATGTCTTCCTCTTTTATTTTTATTCCAAAAAATGGGGCGAACACAGCTACTACCTTGCTGAGAAATCAGCCTATGAATTGGCAGAAGATAAAAGTTACTTTACCTCTCGTAGTAAGTACTTTATTCGTTCTTATAGTAATTTGGTAAACAAGAAAATTACACCTTATACTTATGTGGCTGATTTAGAAGGAGGAGGTGATCAAGAAAAAATTCGCAAGGACGATAACTTCTTTTTTGAGTTTCAAGAAAAGCAATTAGTCACGCATAAAGGGACATTTGAAATTAAAAATGCCAAAACATTTGAGTATCAATTAAAGGAAAATCCTGCTATTAAAGCACGTATTGAGTTAGACTTAAAGGGTAAAATCAAAAAGGCTTTTATCTATATTAATTTCAAAAAAGAGGTCGAATTTATTGATATAGGCAATGAACGGTACTTTTTATTACCCTAACTCTCTCTTTTCACTAACGTCTGAGAAAAACATGTAGATTTTTTCATTGTTTTACCAATGATAAAAAAGTAAAGCCCACTTGAAGCGTTTCAAGTGGGCTTTTTAATTTTTAAAAAAGTATGATTATTCTACCACTATTTTTCTACTAATTCGTCCTTCTTCTGTTTCAATTTGGAAAAAATAAATCCCTGCGGCTAGGTCACTTACAGTAGTACGTAAGCTATAAACCCCCTCCTGTTGTTTACCACTAAAGATGCGTTTCACTAATTTACCACTCACATCATACAAACCCGCTTGAATCGTCATCGGCTTCGATAAAGCATATACCAAATCACTACGTTCCGTAGCAGGATTAGGGTAATGTGCTAAAATAATCAAACTCTGGTTAGCTGTATTACGATCATCTATTCCTGTATGAATAAACAAAGGAGGCGTATCAGGAGCAGCAGCAGGAGCATCTGCAGAAGGGGCTGGCGTATCTACCTCCACCATAGATGAAGCTTGATCTGCAATCAAAAAGGAACCTTCTTGACGATAACCTGTTGCCTCTTCCAAAATACTTTCTGTATAATAATAATCTACTTGTGCCTGTTCGTTTTTTACATCCAAGATATAAAAACCATGATCGTACATATTAAAATACTTCATCTGCTTGTTAAAGATTTTTGCCAAGTCATCAATCTGGTCAATATCTATGCTCTCTCCTACTACTTCCCTAATAAGATCTTCCAGTTCATTCACATTTGCCGTAGACACACTTGGTACTACAAACTCTGTCCCTATTGATACACTTGGATCAGCCGGATTTGGAGTTACATCTGCCGCAATTCCCATGTGAAAATCTCCAGTAATGATAATGATATTATCCAATTCTTGGAGTACTTCAATTACCTTCTCTCTCTCTGCTGGATAACCATTCCACATATCCTCACTGCCTGGTAAGCCCAAGAGGTCTACAGGAGTAAAAATCACTTGATTTCCTAGTACCGTCCATTTCGCAGTAGAGCTATTCAATTCATTGGTCAACCACTCCAATTGCTCTGCTCCCAATAAAGTACGATTGGGATCATTTAACTCCTCATCATTAGTTGCCTGTTTATCTCTACCCTCCAATCGCGTATCTATCATAATAAAATCAACCAAATCTCCATACTTGAAAGTACGATAAATTTTAGTAGGTCCACCCCCTTCTGCTTCACGAATGGGTACCCACTCAAAAAAGGCCTTTACCCCATTGCTCTTCCGTACTTCCCAATCTCCTTCTGTTTCAGGATCATGATTATCTGCTCCTCCTGTCCAAGAGTCATTCGCTGTTTCATGATCATCCCAAATATTAATGAAAGGCAATTGCTGATGCGCTTTACGAAGATTCGGATCTAGCTTATATAAACTATGACGAGTACGATAGTCTTCTAGTGTTAATATTTCGTTGAGCGGGTCATGTGGACGTGGAAAGATCGTGTCTCCCTCTCCTAGAAAATCACTGTATGTTCCATACTCATAAATATAATCTCCTAAATGAAAAACAGCATCTAGGTCTAACTGTTCTGCTAAGTTACCATAGGCATTAAAATAACCTTGTTGGTAATGCGAACAAGAAACTACTCCAAATCGCAGATTTTCAGGCGAACCATCTGCCACCGTTTTAGTTCGTCCAGTGAGCGAGTGTGCATCGAAAGCCGTAAAACCATAATAGTAAGTGGCTCCAGCATCTAAACCTGTCACATCTATTTTGACCGTAAAATCACGTTCCTCATTGGTTACAAATGTACCTTCATTCACCATATCCGCTAATTCAGGGTCAGTTCCGACACGCCATGCAACTGTCACATCTCCCCCTTCAAAATCGGCAGGAGGCGTTACTCTTGTCCATATAATCACTCGATCATTTAACGGATCACCAGAAGCCACCCCATGATAAAATGGAGCCAATTCCTCTTCAAAAACAGCCGCTGAACTTTTCCCCAGTTGGCGACTATGTGGAATAACGTTCTTTTTGTTGGCTTGATCTTGTTGTGTTAGTTCTTCCCAAGAGGGTATTTTCTTAATATGGCTAATATCAATATCTTCTTGTGCATGAAGATAGAAGGGCAGTATAATCCCTGCTAATAGAAAGGCTATCCTTTTCATATTCATTGATAACTTATTTAAGAGTTTGATAAACGGGTTGTAGAAGATAAGAATTTGTGACTTTTTCACAAATGTAAGGAATTTAGTTGAGAGACAATGACGTTGAAAGCGCGTTTTATGGACGTACAAAAGAGCAATACCGAACAATAGGTATTATTTTACACCAACAATTGAAAAGCCAATTCCCGAAACAACTCCCCTTCTTTTGTACCCGCACTATTTACCCCTTTCACCTTCAAATCATACTCATGTAATACACGGATAATACGTTTTACTTGAGCAACAGAATAGTTTCGAACTGCCAATTTATAATCTTGTAAGGCAAAACTACTTCTCAATTGCATGGCCGCTAATATTTCTGGTTCTCGTAGTTGACGTACATGAAAATAAATTAATAATTTGCTATAAAAGCGGTATAACATCACCAAAGTAAAAACCAATGAAGAAGTTTTAGGAGTACTGACAAAATAGTTGGTAATACGATATACTTTTGTCCGATCCTTTGCAGCTAAGGCTTTTTGAAACTCAAAAATATTATAATCTCGATTAATCCCGATATTATCCATCACATGCTGCGTTGTAATCTGCTTGGTCTCCCCCAAGTTCAACATCAACTTTTCTAGTTCATTAGAAATTTGTGATAAATGCTGCCCTAAATAATCCACAATCATTTGGGTAGCTGCCCCCTGAATTTGAAAGCCCTTACTAGCCACATACTGTTCAATCCATCTAGGTACTTTATAGTCTCTAAGTTTATCGGAAGAAAAGACAATCCCGCACTTCTGTGCTGCTTTCACCAATTTAGTCGTCCCTTTTAATTTCTTTTCTTTATGATTAATCACCAGTATCGTTGACCGCAACGGTTTCTCCACATACAAATGCAAGCGATTGATGTTTTTTAAATTTTGTGCCTCCTTCACAATCACGACCTGATACTTCGACATCATAGGATACCGACGAGCAGCACTAATAATTTGATCTACATCCGTATCTTGCCCATATACCACCAATTGATTAAAACTCTTTTCCTCTTCCCTCAATATATTTTCTTCTAAATGCTTCGTAATTTCGTCTATAAAAAACGATTCTGGCCCATGTAATAGATACACAGGATAATACTCTTTTGTTTTAAAGTGGTTTTTAATCGCAGAATACTCCATAAAAAATAAATCTATAAGTCCATGCAACAACTTGCATTTCCACAATATACATTTAAGCTACAAGAAAAAGAGGGGAAAAAATATATTTTCGATCCTATTCGAAAAAAGTACCTCGTTCTCACTCCCGAAGAATGGGTACGCCAACATCTTATTTGCTATCTGATGGAAGAAAAAAAATGCCCCAAAGGATTGATTGGCATAGAAAAAGGACTACGGGTAAATAAACTCTTCAAACGCACCGATATAGTTGTTTTTAATCGGCAAGGCACCCCTCGCCTACTCGTAGAATGCAAAGCTCCCACTGTTCGAATTACCCAAGCCGTATTCGACCAAATAGCCCGCTACAACCTAGCTCTACAAGTCCCTTACCTACTGGTTAGTAATGGGCTTCAACACTACTGTTGTGAAGTAAATTTTGAAGCTCGACAAATTAATTATCTCAACGAGATTCCAATGTATGCTGCATTATAAACGCCCAAAGTAAAAAAAGGATCACTAAAGGTCAAAACCTTCAGCAATCCTAAATTCATTCAATCATATCATTTGTTTAGGCAAATTAAGTTATGGGAAGATACCCAACTCTAAATAAGCCGTTGCAATCTTATCAATAGCCACCACAAAAGCAGCAGTACGCAAATCGTCTACTTTTTTATTCTTTCTCCAAGTATTGCGAATATCATGATAAGCACTGACCATTGTGTCCTCTAAACCAGATCGCACCAAATCAATTTCTCCTGCCCCACGGACGACCTGCTCTCGGCGAATCTTCTGTACTCGTTTATCGCTCAGTTCTTCCATGACACTAATCAAGCTACTATTGGTTTGTTCTTGGAAACGCTTATCCATACGGCCAAAACGCACATGCGACAAGTTTTTGAGCCATTCAAAATAAGAAACCGTTACCCCACCCGCATTCAAATACATGTCAGGTACAATCAACACACCTCCTTTCAACAAAATTTCTTCCGCTTCAGGAGTAATAGGCCCATTTGCTGCCTCTGCAATAATCTTCGTTCTAAGCTTCTTCGCATTACCACCATGAATCACCTGTTCTAAAGCCGCAGGAATCAAGATATCACACTCAATTTCCAATGCCTTTGCCGAATCTTTAATATTCGTAGCACCTGGAAAATCTAAAATACTTCCTGTTTTCTTACGATGCTTAATCACATCCTGTACATTAAATCCTTTCCCCGACTCATCATAAATAGCCCCTTCATACTCGGCAATACCAATGATGCGCGCACCATTCTCTTCAAAAATCAATGCTGAATGCGAACCTACATTTCCTAAGCCCTGTACAACAACCGTCTTGTCTTCAATTCCAGTTGTCAAACCCAGTGCTTTCATATCGTCTTTATGGCTTACCGCTTCACGAATACCATAAAACACACCGCGTCCCGTAGCCTCCACACGCCCTCGAATACCAGATTGTGTCACCGGTTTACCAGTCACACAACCATAAGCATCAATATTACCCGGATTAAATGACAAGTAAGTATCCAGAATCCAAGCCATTTCGCGTCCACCCGTTCCATAATCAGGTGCAGGCACATCAATAGCAGGGCCAATAAAGTTTTTCTTAATCAACTCCATCGTATAACGACGCGTAATACGCTGCAACTGTGACGGTGTATATGAACGCGGACTAATCTTGATACCTCCCTTTCCACCACCAAAAGGCACATCTACGACTGCACATTTATAAGTCATCAAAGCAGCCAAAGCCATCACCTCATCTTGGTTCACACTTTCGGCATACCTAATTCCCCCTTTACAAGGCGATTTATGATGGCTATGTTGTACACGATAAGCCTCAATAACTTGGTAATCTTTCCCAATTTTGACAGGGAAACGCATTTGAAGGACACTATTACAAGCCTTAATTTGCTCTAATAATCCTTGTGGGTGTCGAGTAACCGACGCCGCCTTATTAAAGTAATTTTCTACACTCTCGAAAAAAGTGTACTTAGAAATATTTTTTGTAGACATATTATAGAACTTAGTTAGTAAAAAGGTAGCTATTATTTGCTGGTCTTACACAAAACTTACAATTGTTCGTAAGCATCCCTATTTTCGAGCAAAGGTATCTCTTTTTTCAGGAATAAACCAAGTTTTTTTTCTTCCCTTTTTACTGTTCTTTTTCCAAGCGTTTTAAACGGCGTTCCAACAGAAATAAATATAGTACAATTCCAAAAAAAATAAGCACAATAACAGCTACTACTACATAAATTTTCCCCGAAGCATACATATCAAAACCTCCTGGTGCATCTGCGCTACTTTGCAATAAGTATAATAATGAAACCAAAGTTAAATTCATATTTTATATCTTTTATTATTTATAAACTCAATCACCCTATCATTCATCCAATCATCCAATCAATCATCCAATCATCCAATCATCCAATCATCAATAACTGGGCGTGTCCTTCCATAGGGTTTC
>JAHDCM010000010.1:0-4555 GCA_020629895.1 Bacteroidota bacterium | reverse complement strand
CAATCATCCAATCATCCAATCATCAATAACTGGGCGTGTCCTTCCATAGGGTTTCGGGAACTGGAGGAAGGCAGCCATACCCGAATCTCAATCCCTCAGTCCTCCAGTCCCTCAATCCCTATTACAGGTCGGGCTATCCGCTTGTAGTTGCTTCATACCCACTTGTTCCGTATAGTCCTAGCAGTGTCTTCCTTCGTCAGCCCTGCTAGTCTTTACTTCACAAAGTGGCTATTTCAGCAAGCTACCACTACTATCCCTCACGCGTTCTCAATCCAAAGATACCCCTCCTTCTTTTCCTATCAAAAAATAACGTAAATTTGCGCCTTATTTATTCGAACATGACACCAAGCTTAGACATTCAACATATTGCACACCTTACAGGGCATAAAGGGGCCATCTATACACTTTGTGGAGATAGTGACCCGCACTGTTTTTATAGTGCAGGTGGTGATGGTTGGATCGTAAAATGGGATGTCCGACGACCCGAAACAGGTACTGCTATTGCCCAAGTACCCACACAAATTTTCGCTATGTGTTACCTGCCCGACGTGCATTTACTAGCAGTAGGAAGCATGCAAGGCGTATTATACTTTATAGATTTAGCCAGTAGCCAAGTCATACCACCTACTTTACAACTAACAGGTAGTATTTATGCATTGGCATGTAGTCGTGAACAGTTATATATTGGTACAGGCAAAGGACAGCTTTATATTTATTGCCTGCAAACGCAACAAATCAAAGCTACTACTCCAATAAGTGAAAAAAGTATTCGATGTATTACTTTACATCCTTTTCTGCCCTGTCTAGCGATTGGAAGTAGTGATCACCTCATTCATCTGTATCACCTCACCAAACATGTCATCATTCCTGTTAGTTGTGAACATGAAAGCTCTATTTTCTCTTTACTATTCCACCCAAATGGAGAAAAGCTTCTAAGTGGTTCACGAGATGCTCATATTGGCGTTTGGAAATGGAAAACCAATACCCATCAAACATTTAATCTCTCCTTTCAGCAAAAAATTCCTGCCCATCATTTTACCATCAATCACCTCATTAGTAAACACGATGGCACCCTTTTTTTCTCGGCAAGTCGCGATAAAAGTATCAAAATATGGCAAACCGAAAAGATGCAATTATTGAAGGTGATTGATCAAAGTAAGGAAGGGTTGCCTACTCACAAAAACTCTATTAACCGCTTATTGTGGTTTCCCGAATATAACTACCTTATTTCTGGAAGCGATGACCGTTCCATCATGATTTATAAGATACAACTATGATATTAACAGATAAAGAAATACTCCTTGCAATCGAACAGAAGAATATTGTCATTGAACCTTATCGTTCACACTGTTTAGGCACCAACTCTTATGACGTGCATTTGGGAAAGTACTTAGCTGTATATGAAAGTCGAGAGTTAGATGCCAAAAAGCACAATGCTATCAAAGAGGTGCTTATTCCTGAAGAAGGCTTTGTGATTCAACCAGGAACCTTATACTTAGGGGTGACCGAGGAATATACAGAAACGCATGCACATGTGCCCTTTCTTGAAGGAAAGTCGAGTGTAGGGCGATTGGGAATTGATATTCATGCTACGGCAGGTAAGGGCGATGTGGGCTTTTGTAATACTTGGACGCTCGAAATTTCTTGTGTGCAGCCTGTTCGTATTTATGCGGGTATGCCTATCGGGCAGTTGATTTATTTTGAAGTGAAAGGGGACATTGAAAATTATTATAACAAAAAGAAAAACGCTAAATATATTCACCGTACTAATAAGCCAGTGGAGTCGATGATGTGGAAGAATAAGTTTTGAACCGCGTGAGGGATAGTAGTGGTAGCTTGGCGAAATGGATGCCTGTATGACGCAAGGACTAGCAGGGCTGACAGCGGAAGACACTGCTAGGACTATGCGGAATAGGTAGCCATGAGGCAACTACAAACGGATAGCCCGACCTGAAATAGGGATGGAGGGGCTGGAGGATTCGGTAGAGACGCAAGATTTTGCGTCTCTACCGAATCCTTCAGTTCCCGAAGCCTTATGGAAGGACACGCCATAAATCATTAAAATAAGGAA
The DNA here is from genome assembly GCA_020629895.1 of Bacteroidota bacterium. Classification (GTDB taxonomy): domain Bacteria; phylum Bacteroidota; class Bacteroidia; order Chitinophagales; family UBA2359; genus JAHDHP01. The sequence continues at coordinate 2,484 of JAHDCM010000010.1, read as the reverse complement.
TCAGGAGTCAGATTTAGTAGAGACGCAAAATCTTGCATCTGTACATCGTCTAATCGTCAATCGTTCAACCATCTACCCTTCAAACTGTAAAGAAATCGTGATGTATTTGGAGCGCAACCGTTGAAGTACTTCTGAATAGCGTAAATTATTGGTAGGAACATGTGTGTTTAGTAAGCCATGAGAAATGCGAATTTCGGGAGCAAAGATAAACATGGGGAAATAAAACTCTAATCCCAATCCAACTTCTGCCGCTACATCAAAACGGTCAATTTTCACAATATCAAGTGCCTTACGAGCTTTGGAGTTCGAAGCTAAATCCCAATCAAAGCGACCGCCACCTAATACATAAAAGCGGAAATTGTTGAAAAAGCGATCGGATTTGTATTTGTAGGAAAGTGGGAAGTTGATAATGATAGACTCGACTGTTTTGTTGGTATTCATATCACCTTCGATATTATATTCGGTATATCGCAGGTCTTTTTCGGCAAAAACGAGGGTAGGAACAAATCGCACTTCGCCATGATTGCCGACATGTAGTGCAGATATGATTCCGACATTGAAGCCAGGAGAACGGGGCGAGTCTACGACTTTAATACTATCGTGAAAGGCAAAATCTGCTGAACGAGTAATGGCAAATTGTGAGTTATTGACGCCCATTGTGATTCCGAAGTGAACAAACTTAGAATCGTGTTTGATCATATTTTTTTTCTGCGCCTGTGCTTCTATAACAACGAATAGTAGTATCACACAGGTGAAAAATAAACGAAAGTGGTTTTTCATAAACGCTTCATCAATATTACTTAGTGCCTATATAAATAGAACAAGCACCAAAGGTTAATGGCTGCCATTCGGTAGCCGAGAAGGAACAATTTTCGAGATGTTGAATAAATTGATTGCCTTCGGGAAAGGCACGGATAGACTCTGGGAGATAGGTATAGGCGTTTTGATCTTTGGAGATCAGCCGTCCTACTAGTGGCAAGATACGCATGGTATAGAAATCGTATAGTTGTTTCATGGGAAACTTAGCGGGTTGGGTAAGTTCTAATATAACAAGCTTACCGTCTTTGCGTAACACGCGATTTAATTCTCGTAGTCCCTTATCCAAATCCTCGAAATTTCGTACACCAAAAGCAACGGTAATTGCATCAAAACTATTGTCTTCAAAGGGCAAATTTTCGGCATCTCCTACCTTTAATTTTACAATCTCTCCGACTCGTTTTTTATTGATTTTTTCTCTTGCAATAGCAAGCATCTGTGTCGAGATGTCTACTCCTACAATTTCATCGGGTTGTAGTTTTAGGGTGGCAAGTGCAAAATCGCCTGTTCCTGTTGCTACATCTAAGATACGCTTGGGTTGCAAGGGTGCTAAAATGTCGATGGCTTTGCGTCGCCAATGCTTGTCAATACCTAGCGAAATAATGCGGTTGAGTAGATCGTATCGTGGGGCAACGTTATCAAACATCAACTCAATTTGTTCTTTTTTACTTGCCTCCATCGTTTGATAAGGTACTACTTTTTTATCTGACATGATTTATTGGATATAAATTATATTTCTTCAGAATGACGCTTTAAAAACCTTGATTTCGTCACAAATGTTTGCAAAAGTAGGGCATTTTTTTGCTTTCACATCAAAAAGGTCGTTAATTTGAAAAAAAATCACCTGAATTATGTACTTTTGTATAAGATTTTTTAGTACATTACGTTCAATTATGGAGTAAGAAATAAATAGCCTGCCTTAGTTTTTTTTGGAATCCCATTTTCCCCCTTTCTTTTTGGACCATTCCTATATAAACATCGCTTTTTTTAGTAAAGACTACCTACCTACTTTAGGTTCTTTCTAACCCTTTCCATCTCACAAGGAATTGTGTATTTAATATGATTATGCTGTCTTTTGATCAGAGATTTTGTGATGTGTATCAAACAGATAGCTGATTTACCCAGTTATTGCCCTTTTCATTTTCAACCATTCATAAAAGTACTAACCCTTATGCTTTATAAATTGCCCCTTAAGAATCGCATTGACAAGTATGTTGTCTTGTGTAGTAAAGGATATGATTTATTAATAAAAATGAAGATCATCAAATTTGGTGACGAAAAAATATTTAGAGAACACTCTGCTGGCTATGCTGTTTATCAACACTGGAAAGCTGATAAATGCCATACGCTTTATCTTCATAAATTTATTGCTAATAATTTCATTGTTAAACCCAATACCAATAAACGTTTATTTGTACGCGTCAAAAATGGTAACAAACTCGATTGCCGAATCGAAAATTTGGAGTGGGTAACGATGGGTATGCTGCGCCGACACATGAAGCCTATTGATACACAAACAGGGTATCGAGGTGTCATTAAAGATAAAAATTACTACCGTAGTGTACTGAATATAGACGGAAAACGAATCAACTTAGGCACCTTTAAAACGGCTGAGGAAGCGGCGATTGCTTATAATAAGAAGTCGCTGGAGTTGTTTGGGCCTACGGC
>JAHDCM010000009.1:12374-18333 GCA_020629895.1 Bacteroidota bacterium | reverse complement strand
TCGAAAAAATCTAATTTCCATGCAAGCACTTTTCAAAGGGTAACAAGTCTATTTTTTCTTCTTGAAATGTTGTTGGAGTAGTTCTTCCGCTTTTTCGTAGTTAAGATTTTCGGCTATAATTACTCCGCTTTCATCTACGAGAAATAAGGCGGGTAGGTATTCGACTTGGTAACGTCGAATAATGTCGGAATTTAGGCCGTTGGTATCTATGAGATGAATATTCCAATGTACCTGATCTCGGTCGAGTATTTGGCGAACTAGTTGGCGATTTTTATCGAAAGCGACTCCAAATATTTCAAATTTTTCGTCTTTGAATAGGTGATAGATACGGTTGAGTTCGAGGTGATGATCCATTGTGGAGCTGCTAATGGGCGACCAAAAGTACAACAGTGTTACTTTATTTCGCATACTATATAACGGAGTCTCTTTACCTTTTAAAGCTTCTAGTACGATTTCGGGAGCCGAGCGATTGAGTAAGCTTTTGCGCTTTGTTTTGCCAGCAAGTGGTTGTTTATTGATGGAACGATTGCTGCTTGACCAATTATTGGCAAGCACTGGCTTTGAACTAGTATTTCCTTCTCTTTTTACCACATAAGCATTATTGATACCTCTTCGTTTCACTAATTGTAAGATGCGATTTGCTTCTTGTAAATTATAATTTCCAAGAAGGACGCGTTTTAAATTTTTGCCTGGCACTGCTTCTACTTCTATTGCTCCAAGATCTTGTAAATTTTGAAAGGCTCTTAAATTGGGAGCTTTAAATGCCCCTAATTGAATTTTATATCGAATAGCTGCTGGTTTATTAGGAATTGTATTTGTGGCTCCTTTGTTTGCATAACTTTGCTTGTTACTCATCGTTTGATAAGTTGGTGCCGTTTCTACTAAAGTAGGAGTTTGAGCAGGCAGCTTTCTTTGTACTCTTACCAAAAATGCATCTTTATAGCCTCTTTGCTTTACCTTTTGTAAAACAGTAAAGGCATATCCTTCATCAAAAACACCCAGTTGTACCCGCCCTAGTCTTTGATTTGGTACGGGTTCCCATTCTAAACGTCCTAAGTCGTTTAATCGTTGGTAGGTTGCCATTGCTGATTGGTGGCGATGTACCGCTAATTGTATTTTGTAAACCGTCGAAAAAGCGGCGGCTTTTTTGATTGGCAGTTTGGTGTTTGTGCTATATGTTGAAGTTGCTACTTTTGGGGTATTCTTATGAGGCAATGTGACCACTGGTGCAGGAGCTTTGTAGGCATTAGGAGCAGGTGCTACTGGCGCAACCGTTTTATAAGCTTGTTTAGGGCCTGTTTTAGTTGTTGGGGTCACTGGATAATAAGCCTTATAGCGTTTGGGTGTAGCTCCCGATGTCACAGGAGTAGTTGTTGTTTTGTAAGTAGCTCTCGACTTTGACGGAGCGACTGCTGGAGGTAGTGTTTTATAAGGGGTAGACCTTGCTGGTGCAACCACTGGTGGTGGTGTTTGGAAGCGTGTTGTTGCGCCTGATGTTACCACAGGAGGTGCAGTAGGCGGAAGCACGATATTTTGTGGTGGCATAATTGGCTCTCTTCTCTGGCTACTTTGTTGCTCTTCTAGTAACAAATCGAGCTGTACACCACTTATATTTTTAGCTACAATTTCGCCGTTTGCGTCAATCAGTACGTTGGCGGGTAAGGTGCGAATTTGAAAAATATTCCAGAAAGGCGAATCGTGGTTTAGTCGATCAATGACGTGGTAGGGCCAGCTGAGTTGTTGCTCTGTAATTTTGCGTTCCCATTTTTCTACGTTTTCATCGAATGCCACGCTAAACATGGTAAAGCCTTTGGCATTTTTGAATGTACTGGTTTTGTACTTATTGTAAATGGCTTTGTATTCTGGGTTTTTTACCAAATTACACCCTATACACCAAGTTGCCCAGAAATTGATTAATACGTAATTGCCACGCAATTCACTAAGTTGGTAGTGTTGTCCTGAACGAGCAGGGAGGCTAATTTCGGGAACCTGATCGCCGATACGTGGAGCCGGAGCTGCCTCCACCATTAGGGGTAGCAAGAGCAGGCCTAGTACGAATACTAGAAGGGCTTTTCGTAAGGTCATTTTTAAACTGGTTTTGAGAGTTTATCTTGGTTTTAAAAGTGGCTAGGGAAGCCCATTGTAGGACTAAGATAAACTCTGATTTGTAGGGGGTTTATCATGACAGACAAAGGTTTGTCATGATCTCGGCTGGGTTAGATACATGTTTTTATAAAACAATAATGACGCCAATGTCATATAAATATCAGTGTAGAAAGCATGATTAAATAGAATACGCATATCATCACATTCTAAATAAAGATTACGCGATCTTCACTCGTAAACATAGCTCTTCTATTAGCCGCAATGCTTAATAATAGATGCAATAAGTAATAAGGATAAGTGAGTTAAAATGGATGGGTAATGAGGACTTACCTGGTTTTTTGATAAACCAATTCTAGGCTTTCTAAATCAGCTGGTTCTACTGATTTGATAAATGCTGTTTGGAAGCCTTGTTGCATAATTTTTTCTAACACATTGTTAGCTTTTACAATATTTTTGTAAGGGCCTAGAAATAGTGTTACTTGTTGATTTCGTGTGTTTATTCCTTTATAAATATTTCCTTTTCGGACTAGTTGATTGGTAGCTGTAATATCGGGATTAGCAGCGGTGACTAATTGAATGATAAAGTCATCAACTCGCAATCCATTTACAGGTGTATCATTAGTTACAAAGATCATACCTTTTGTCCCCCAAGTGCTTGCCTTTGTTTCAAAAGCCCCTTTATAGCCCATACGTTTTACGTTTCGAAGTACGATGTTTAGGGAGCGTTGGTCTTTAAAATTACCTAAGTAAGCGGTATATAAATTGGAGCCTTCATTTTTGGTCATATAGACGGTTCCGTATTGATTTAGTTGTGCTAATTGTTCGCGGTTAGGCTTTTTAAACATCCCTAATTGTATGGCAAAACGCCCATCGGCTGTGGCACGAGTGGTGCTTGCTTTTTCGATAGCTTGCGCCGTAGGAGGTGACGAATTGGTTTTCTCAATTGCTTGAGCAGTAGGAGGTGGAGAATTCGTTTTTTGGATTGCTTTTGGTTTTCGACTTTTGGATGGGGTACTGACTACTACTGGGCGATCTGCTTTCTTTAGTTTGAAAGAAAAGGCATCACCATAACCGCGTCGTTTAATTTCTTGTAGGAAATACTCTGCTTGGTCTTTACTAATATAATCTCCGATTAGCACTTTATTTTTGAAGGTACCACGTTTTACAGTTACTGCCCCTAAATCACTTAGGTTTTGATATTTATCTAGTTTTACTCTTCCTCTAAAAATAGACGCCAATTGAATACGATACACTTCTCCATCGGGGGCAAAATCGACTGCGGGATTAAACTCAAGGGCAGGTACTTCATACACAACATCCTCTTGATATTCATCGGCAGTTGGGGTAGGTGTTGCGGGAGCTTCTGGTTCGGGAGGCGGGCTTGCGACAGGCGGTTGTTCGGGATTGTCTTTTAGAATATTCTTTATTTTTTTTACTCCCTCTTGTGTCCGCTCTACTCTTTCTTCGATACGATCGACTACGCGATCTGCCTCTTGTTCTTGTCTAATTCTCTCTTCTGGATAGTAGTCTTTCTGCAAATCGGCCATGCTACAACCTAGTTGGTTGAAGATGATGACTGCACAATAGCCAAATATGCCAATGAGCAGTGCCATTACCAATGAGCGAAAAATATCCACGTTAATTTGATTTTAATGCTAATTTAATCATTTTTATCTAAAACCTCCCTCATCCACTCGTGATACCGTGGGAAGGTAAATAAATTATTATGTCCTCCATTGGGAATCGTATAAAACTGATCGGAGACCTTGAGTAAGCGTTGGAGTTTAATGCCTGATTTGTAAGGCACAATCCAATCTTTGGTGCCATGAAAAATAGCGATGGGTGCTTTTACTTCCTGAATCCACTGATCGGTTTGGAAAGTATATTTTAGGAGTTTGTTGTATGGAAGAAGCGGGAAATACCCTTTCGCTACATCAATAAGATTGAAATAGGGTGTTTCCAAGATTAACTGTTTGACTTCATTATTACTTGCCAAATGTGTAGCAATTCCTGTACCTAATGACCGTCCATACACAATCCACTCACTAGCGGGCTGTCCATATTTTGTTTGTACCTCTTCAAAAATCCATTGTACATCGTTGTGAATAGCGGCTTCGCTCAGTTCTCCTGTACTTTTGCCAAAGGTTCGATAGTCCATCATAAAGACATCGTATCCTTTACTGGTAAAGTGTATGGCTCGCAAGCCATATTTTTGAATATTTCCTGCATTGCCATGTAGATAAAAAATCATACCTTTTTTTATCTGGCTGGTAGCGGGAAAATGTAAGGCATTAATTTTTACTCCTTCTTTATCGAAAAAAAGTTCGGTAAAGGGCTGTTGAAAAACGTATTGGTGATTGTGAGGTAGGGGCTTTGCTTGAAAAATAATTTTTTCTTGAAAGGCACGTGCTGAAAACATAGCAATAATATAAAGTACCAATAAAAACGATAGTAGTTTCTTTGCCAAATGTTAGAAATTAGTGCTTCAAGGCATTAGTTAAAAAAGACGATAAGTAAGAATAGAAATATCATCTGTATATTGTTCTTTACCTTTAAACTGCTCTAATTGTTCCATTAGTAAAGTATTAAACTCTTTTACTGGTAGGTTTGATTGTATTTTTGCAAATTCTTGGAGGCGTTCAATCTCATAGTACACACCTGCTTCATTAACGACATCTGTTAAACCATCTGTATAGGTTAGTACAACCGAATTGGCTGGTAAGTTTACTTGTGTCACTTTAACTTCGGGTAATTTGTCAAAAAAACCTAAAATAGTACAGCCCTTGTCAAGTAGTGTACAGGTTCCATCATGGATTAATAAAGGCGGATTATGTCCTGCATTGACATAGGTTAGTTGTCGAGTTTTGAGGTGATGATGTCCTAGAAATAGCGTAATAAATCGCTCATCCATGATTTCATGTAAGCGACTGTTTAGAGAAGTGATTAATGCTTTTAGGTCACTTGTGTCGGTGACGGTATGCACTAGTGTTCTCAATACTGCTTGCACATTTGACATTAGTAATGCTGCCGCAACTCCTTTTCCTGAAATATCAGCCATACATACTAAGAACTCCTCCTCATTTAGGGGAATATAATCATAATAGTCTCCTCCGATATTGCGGTGCGGTTGATAAACCGCGTCCATTTCGAGGTGTCGATTTGATGGAAGAGTAGCAGGTGTTGGAATTAGATGTGTTTGCACATTGGCTGCTAGTTCCATTTCTTTATTCATACGTTCTTGTTCCAACTGCCTTTTAAAGAGACGTTTGTTTTCAATAGCCACTGTTGTGATATTGGTCATGGTACGAATAAACTTGATTCGTTCTTTTTCAGAATCATTTTCGGAGGTACTGGCTTTCATTCCTCCAATTAGGGCATACGCTAATGGTTCACTTTTGTGGTAAACGGGGATAATAAGATCAAAAAGAGCTAAGTTTTCATGTATATTTTTATCAACAACTGTTGTTTCTTTATAATTGAGTAATTCTTGATCTACTTTAATTTTTTGACTGGACTCTTTACTTACTCCATCTTGACAGACACACACCCAGGGATTAGTATTATAAAAGACAAGGAGGTGATTGGCTCCCATTGTAGCTCGAAGAATAAATTTGTAGATACGCAGTAAATCTTCTACTGAATGATTGCTGTTAATGGCTTGTGTAATATCCAATAAGGCATCAATTTGTAGTTGTTTTAATTGTAATACCCGTTTCATTGCTATTATTTCAGGTATTTCTTCTATGACTATGGGAGGTTTCTCCATAATAAAGAAATCTATTATTGTGTTGTATATTTCATTAAAGATACGATTAAAAAAACAAACCTCATTTATTCTTTCATCCTTCCTAAG
>JAHDCM010000009.1:8476-12274 GCA_020629895.1 Bacteroidota bacterium | reverse complement strand
ATAAATTGCCCAGTTTTATAACTGCGCTTTTTGCCTTTTATCATACCCATAAATATCTCTTCGAAATTGAAGTTGCCCATTTGCATCAACCCATGTCGTGAGGTAAAAAAGGTGAACTTTGATGTTTTGTGGTAATTTGGCATAAGTTTCTTTCCCACTATTCATGGCACTTCTGATATTACCTGCTCCCCATTTTCCTCCTGCTAATAACTTGGTGGCTAATTCGTGCGGTTCTGCGACTCGGACGCAACCATGACTTTCTGCTCTTACATTGCGTTTAAAATCCATTTGATTGGGGGTATCATGCAAATAGATACTTTGCCCGTTTTTAAATTGGAATTTTGCCTTTCCCATACTGTTGGTACGTTTGGGTCTTTGACGCATTCGGACTCTACTAAGGCTTGTATTTTTCCAATCTACGGTCATTGGGTTCACTTTCTTTCCATCAACCCATACATCTACGTCAGCGACTACCAGTACCGCAGGATTCATGAGGATATATTCCATTTCTTCCCGCGCAATACTTTGTGGTAATGTCCATGTAGGACTGAAGATAATATTGACCATGTCCTTATTTACTAAGATAGGTGTTTTGGTAGACAATGCCCCTACTACTCCTTTGATAGTAGATACGGTATCTTGTTTATCAACGACTCGTATTAGAAACTCAGGAATATTGACCCATACATAACGATCTCCTAAGTCGCCAGGAAGCCACCGCATTCGCTCCAAATTGAGTTGCATTTGTTTAATTCGATCTTCAACAGGAACATTTAATTTTTTTAGTGTGGATTCGTTCACTGTTCCAGAAGCTTCTAATTGGTGCCGTTTTTGAAAACGTTTTACGGCTGCTACTACTGCATCATTGTAAGAACTAGCTTCTTCTGTTAAGTCGCCTGTTGCCTTTAAGCGTTTGATTAGTAAATCTACTTTTTCACCTGTGCTTTTCTTGGATACGGTACTAGGAATTTTCTTCCAGCCCCCTGTGGCCCTTGCTGCTTCGTAAAGAGCTAATTTATCGCTCATTTTTTGGTACATTTCTAATGGCTGTTCAGCCTTTTCGACAGCACCTTTTATATCATTATTTGTTAATCCGTCTTTTAATAATTCTCCTATATCTTCTTTACGAGGAGAAATATGCCATCGTTTATTTGCAATTCGCCCACTTACTAAATCAGACGTATAATTACAGAAGGAGCTACTCAGTAACATATCTAACTCTACCAACTGCCTTACATTGTTATCTTGGGTTTGTGGGTTTGATACGAGGTATAATTGTTGGTACAAACTATCAATTTGTGGCAAGAAATAAGCGTCGGGATCAATACCATGCGCACGCGCCCCTTTTAACTGTTCTAGGTATTGACTGGTTCCTGCTGTTCCTTTTCCTGTAATTGGATCGTGCCACAATAAGTTGTTTTGATTGTTACTATATAGGTCTTTGATGGTTTTCTGAATGCTTTCTGCGGCTTTATTAGGTGCGCTAAAAATAGTGGACTTTGCATCATTAAGGATTGTTTCCACCTGATTGCCAACCATTTCCTTAATATAGTTATTGCGTTGTTCGGTATTGACTGTCATTTGTTCTATGGGAACTTCTTCTTGACAGGTCTTAGCTAAAAAGCCACTGAGGAGCAGTATGCAGCAAATTTTCTGTATCATATATAAGGGGAGTTATAAGAAGCTATTTTAGTAGTCAATCAAATTAATATTGTCGGGTTCTTTGAATCTTTTTCCGCCTGCACTTCGTTGAGAAGCTTCGTCAGAGCTTTCAGCTATGACTACGTTTCACGCCTTGTTCAGACTAAAAAATATTTCAAAGCTGACCCGTCACTATTAATTTGACTGATTACTTAGTATTAATTGGCTTAAATCTAGGTAACTTCTAATCGTTTTATGTAGTGAGGTTGGGTCAATTTAGTAATTGCAAAGGAAAAGTGCAATTCGCTATGGAATTATTAACAAAATTTGTGCAGAAAAGGTGCGAGATGCGTGAGGGATAGTAGTGGTAGCTTGTTGAAATAAACAGGTAGAGAGGCAACGCCTAGCAGGGCTGACGAAGGAAGACACTGCTAGGCGTATTTGCCGAACACCTTGTTTATGAGGCAACTACAAACGGATAGCCCGACCTTTTTTCGCCTCGTGCCTGTTGATGCGTTTACGCATTGACAGGCGAGGCGAAAAAAGGACACGCCCAGTAAATGATGATTGGATAATTGGGTGATTGGATGTCCCTTATTTTATGAAGATTTTTTGGGTGGTCGTTTCACCACTTGCAGTTTCGAGGCGTAATAGGTAGATTCCTGATAATAATTGTTGTTCTACTTGGAAGGGAATTCGATTCCAATGATCTTCCTGAATATTTCCGTTATAGAGTTGTGCCACTTTTTGTCCATTTAGATCGTAGAGGAATAAACTTGCCCAATCATTGGTACCGCCAAGCATGATGTAACTATCAGGAGTGATAGGGTTGGGATATGCGTCTAAAGATAAACCTGTTGTTTTACCACGTCCACTGACTCTTGTGGCTCTTACCCAGAACCATTCTCTAGCTTCACCATTGGCACTATCGGTAACGGTTACAGAGTACCACCCTGCCGAGAGTCCTGAAACGTCTTCTGTACTTGCTCCATTGTCCCAACGATATTCGTAAGGAGGCGTACCACCTAATACGGTGATATTGATGGCTCCATCGGCGACAAAGGGAGTTGTAGTTGAAGTAATGGTATTATCTACAATATTGAGTAATAAATCTGGATTACCTGGTTGGTAAACATTGCTTCGCACTACTTGACAACCTAGTGCATCTGTTATGGTAACAGCCCAAGAAGCGGTATTTGCGTATAAAATGCGGATATTATTTGAGCTTAATACTGCCTGTCTCACATTGCCAATAGCATCCCAATCGTAGGTATAAGGCAATACTCCTCCACTTATTTCAATTTCTACAACATTGAGATAAAATGGGCCAACACCACCATTTTCAGGGTCTTTTTCTGTTAGTTCTCCTCTAAATCCATTGGGATCTATTTCCAATTCAAATTCTCTAGTACATGCACATCCTCGGTTATCGCTCACAGTAACTCGGTAGGTAGCAGGAGTTAGGTTGGTAATCGTTTCACTAGTTGCTCCATTATTCCACAAGTAGGAATATTCATTACTGGCACTTGATGACCGTAATGCCAAATGTCCATCAGCACTTAATTCGCACGAAGGCTGTTGCATGGAAGCAAGTTCGCAGGTAGGCGGTGGGCATAAATCAAGGCAAAAATCTCCCGTAGGGTCATAGTCACCATAACCATCTACGAGGACATAGTATGTCTCATTAAATTCGGTATCGAAAGTTACTTCTGGTTGGAAATTTACTGCGTCTTCACTACATGCAATTTGAGTAAGGGCAGGACATTCTTTGTAAACGGCCATTTGCAGATCATTTTCATAATCGGCTAACATCGTATTACATGTTGTTGCTACTAAAGAAACGGTTCCTCCTGTTCCTATTATTGAGAACCATACAGCATTGGTAAATTCATCTACTAGACATCTATCTGAAGTAGGATCGGCCACATCCGTAGCACATTGGTTACTAAATGGTCCATTTACACCTGCTTCCAACAGAACTGCTTCACTACACATATCATTATTGGGACTAAAGACACATTCACAGTTTTCGTAGCGCAGCATTGGTACCAACCAATTACAGCTCGCTCCATCTTTTTGTACTTGTAGACTTACAGGAACTCCATTTTTATCATAATCGTCTAGGTCTGTATAGCCTCCATTGACATTATAATTATT
>JAHDCM010000009.1:0-8376 GCA_020629895.1 Bacteroidota bacterium | reverse complement strand
AGGATCAAATACACTTACCTCTATGGAATTACCAGCGTTGTAAGGACCGAATGAATAGCTCCCTCCATTTCCTTGTATGGTATTGCCTTGATTATCAGAAATGTCAAATATTCTACTAATATCGTTATTGGAAAAGCTAACAGCCACGTTAAACGTACTATCTCCTAGACAAACAGGTTCGGCTTTTAGGTCTGCCAAGTCGCATTTAGGACAAAAATCAACTCTCACTGTTCGGTCTGACAGATGTGTAATGATATCTACATCAGGAATAATTTCTAAAGTACTGTTATCTACTTTTTTAATTAGTTTAACATTGGTAAGAAAGAAATCAACATCATAACAATCAGAGATTGCCGTTTCTCCTTGACGGAAAAAGTCATCAATAACCATTACACAATCCATTCCACCAATTGTTCCTAACAAAACAGGGGTATTGGTAGGTGTGTCTCTTAATATTTGGACATTTACGGGTTGGACTCCTAACAAATCGCTTGGATCAATAGTCACTCCAGCATTCTCATCGGCTAGTTGACTTGTGTTGACATTGGTTAAGGCAGGAACTGAAAAATAACCTTTAGAAGAAGCAATATCCATACAGACACCATATACATCTTCTACGGGACTACCATCACTTGTTCTTAAAACAACTGTAAAACTTAGTTCGTCATTTCCTAAAATGGGGTTAGCACTAGGAATTAAGTCAATGTAGATTTCTCTTTCTTCGCCTTTTCCCCCTTCCTCATCACCATCTCCTCCTTGACTTGCCCATAAGGGGACAGTAATTAAAATAGGTATAACCCAAAGTAGTGTATGCTTTGAAAGTAGAGATAAAGACATAATACAGAATTTACAGGATTGCTAAAAACAAGTTGGGACACAAAATTAATAAACTATTTAAAATTTCATGTTATTCCAATTACGCTTGCATAATTGAATACCATTACAAAAGACTTGGTTGCTGGCTTAGAGGCTATCCTAGTTATTTGATGATTATAACCAAAGATGAAGAACACAACAGGCAATGTATATAATTAGAGTAAGATAAATAAGCTTTTAATTACTAGCAATATAGACGACTTTAAGATAGGCTTTTTTATTGAGAAAGTACATGATTAAATGATTTCATATCATAATACCATGATGTATCATCTAACTTTAAGCCAATTGAACAGATCGTAAAAGTAATAAGAAAATCTCGACGTTTATGTGTACAATTTTTAATGATTGCAGAAAAAAACAAAAAGAATCTTTCCCAACAAAACTATAAAAAAAGTACTAAAAAACTAATAAACAATGAATTATATGAAAAAAAAATAAAAATACATTTTCTTTTTGTAAAGAAAGTATTCCCTTTTATTATAAATAGGAGGAGAAATCCTAAATTTTATTTATACTTACAATCATAACATTCAGCCTAATTGCCCCTTTTTCATCTCTATTTATTCGTTTTTTACTGATTTTTGAAATGCTTGAAAGTAAGCTAATTATTATATTTAAAACATTAAACAGCAAGGAAATCAACAAGTTTGAAGCCTATGTGCAGTCTCCTTTTTTCAATAAGAGTGAAAAGGTTGTTCAGCTATTTGATATTATTAAGGCAAGTTATCCACATTTCAAAAAAGAGCAACTAGACAAACAAGTTGTGATACAAAAGCTATATGGTGACAAACCAAATACGGAAGCATCTCTACGGGCATTAATGTCACAACTTACCAAACTTCTTGAAGATTTTATTGCACAATTATATTTCACTAGTGACAAGAAAGCTTATGAACGAACTTTACTGTTAGCTCTCAAAGATCGCTTATTAAAAGGGCTATTTGAAAAAAGATTTAACAAAGCTGTTAAGGATCTTGAAAAAAAGACATCACAAGATATTGATTATTTTTATCAAGACTTATCTCTTTCTGAAATTTATACACAACATATTATCTCATCGGATAACAGAGCTTTTAAAAATGGGCTTAAAGAACTCATGGAGAAAATAGATACTTTTTATGTTGCGATGAAACTTAAATATGCATCTACCTTACTTAACCTCCAAAAAGTACTTAACGAACGTTCTGAATTATATTTTTTCGAAGAGATTCTCCAATTTTTAGAAAATTCTCCTATTGGGAATGTTGCCTTTATCCAACTATATCATCAAGCCTGTTTATTACTTAAAGAACCCAAAAATGAACAACATTACCACAAACTTAAAGCCCTACTAGAAGATCATTCTAGTAAAGTACACCCTCGTGAAGTTAGAGGACTTTACGTGCTTCTTGCGAACTATTGTACACAAAAAGCACGTATGGAGGCAGAAAAATATACGTACGAACTTTTTGAGCTTTATAAAATAATGTTGCAAAAAAAGGTATTACACATTACCCAAAATTACATCTCTCCACATGTTTATAAAAACATTGTCACTGTTTCCTTACGTGTAAAAGAATATGATTGGGTTAAAACATTTATTGAGGATCACAAGACACAAGTACTACCACAACATCAAGAAGATGTTTATAACTACGCTCTCGCTAATCTTAGCTTTTCGCTTGAGAAATACGTAGATACGAAAATGTACTTACAAAAAATGAACTTAATTGACCCCTTCTATTTTCTTGGTCATAAAGTGACACTTATCAAAACACATTATGAATTAGAAGAAAAAGATACCTTGCATTCTACTATCGAATCACTGCGCGTTTACCTAAGCAGAGATACGACACTTTCTGAAGCAAACCGACAAGCTCGTCAAAACTTTATTAACCTACTTAAAAAAATTATTCGTATAAAAGCTGGAGGGAAAAAATCACTGGATGTTTTGCGTCAAGAAATAAAGACCGCAATAACTGGAGAACGATTGTGGTTATTAGAAAAAGTGGACGAGCTAAAGAAAAATAAACCCACGACATCGTGACCCATCCTCCAATAAACGTATTAATAATAGAAATCAAACTTATTAACACCTTATCTGTTCTAGCAATGATATAAGTATGATTTCAACTAAAGAAAAATCATCACTTGTTCACATAACTAATTATTTACAATTTAAAATCATTATCAACTATGGGATTATTCTCTTTTGTAAAAAATGCAGGCGCAAAATTATTTGGCCCTAGAAAAAGTGCCGAAGAAACAGCAGCAAATCAGCAAGAACAAGATGCACAAAAAGCACTTGAACTTGAAAACCTAGTACGCGGCTTAGGCCTTGATGTACAAGACCTATACGTAGAGGTCAATGATGATGTCGCTTCTATTTCTGGTACTACTTGCTGCATTGAAGACAAAGAAAAAGCGATCTTAGCAATCGGAAACGTAGAAGGAATTTCTCAAGTAGATGACCGTATTACTGTCACCTACCCCGAACCAGAAGAATCTTCTGATCAAGCACAAGCACCACAAATTGAAGAAGCCGTTTCTTCCTTTTATACTGTTATAAAAGGCGATACACTTTCTAAAATTGCGAAGGCTCAATATGGAGATGCGATGAAATACCCTATCATCTTCGAAGCTAATCGCCCAATGCTTAAAAGTCCAGACCTTATTTATGTAGGTCAAGTGTTACGAATCCCTCCAGTAGCATAAAAAGTGACAATTAATTAGCTCATTTAGGCAAATTAAAATAAATAAAGGCGCAGAATATGTTAAATATGCTGCGCTTTCTTTTTTAATACCACCTCGCTTACCCTCTCTCAAAGACCTAATCTACTTCACTAATCAATTCTAACATGAATCTCTGTCTTGACATTGGAAATACCCGCGCTAAAGTAGCCATCTATAAAGGGAAGATACTACAAGAGCGAGCGATCATAGCTCCCCTCCGAATTGCAAATATCGACAAGTGGTTACGACAATATAACATTCAACATACTATTCTCTCTTCTACGCGTAATCATGATCCACAGCTCGAAAAACACCTACAAGAAAAAACTTTTTTCATCGCTCTTTCTCACCAAACACCTCTCCCTATACAGCTTTTATATCAAACTCCTGAAACATTAGGACGTGACCGAATCGCTCTAGCCGTAGCAGGAAACAACTATTACCCACAAAATGACGTTCTAGTTATTGATGCTGGCACCTGTATCACCTACGACTTTGTTGATTGTAAAGGCAATTATCACGGAGGAGCCATCGCACCAGGTGTGCAAATGCGCTTTAAGGCACTTCATTCCTTTACCGACAAACTACCTCTTGTGCCTTTTTCTTCCGAACCCATACTTATTGGGCAAAATACGCAACAATCTATTTTGAGTGGTGTGGTAACAGGAGTACTTGCAGAGATGGACGGTATTATTCAACAATACCTACAACTTTATCCGTCTCTAAAAATACTTTTAACAGGTGGAGACACTCCTTTTTTTGAATCCCGACTCAAAAATGAGATATTTGCATCCTCAAATCTCCTTCTTGAAGGACTCAATCAAATTCTCAATTACAATGCAACACAAGTTAGGTAGCTTATTGATGGCTATTCTTCTGATTTCGTTAAGTCAATCAACTACATTAGCGCAAATCTATCAAGTAAACTCGCCCTATTCACGAATCGGAATTGGTACCAAACTCCCCGGTGTCTACACCTCAAGTAGAGCAATGGGAGGAATTAGTGTGGCTTATCGCCCACTTACCAAACTTAATTATGCCAATCCCGCTTCTTATAGCGCACTGAGCCTCACCACTTTCGAAACAGCCATTAATGCAGAAGGCTTGTGGTTACAAGACAATTCTACTGCCCCCGCTCAAACATCTGGTTCTTCTTCACTGGCTTATCTAGGACTAGGATTTCCTGTTACAAAATATTGGGGATCTAGCTTCGGCATTCTTCCATATAGCCGCCTCAATTATGACATTCAAGTGAATACCCAAAAAGAGGACATTGGCTTAGTAGAACAATTTTTTGTTGGAGAAGGGCAACTTTACCAGTTTTATTGGGGAAATGGCTTCAAGTACAAGCGATTCTCCGCTGGATTTAATCTTGGTTATCTTTTTGGCACCTACCGACAACAATCTCGCTTATTTTTCCCTATTCTTGATGATAGTAGCGACTTTGGTAATAACGGCTATACATTAGGTACACAACGCAATGAAGAGTTTTCAGTGGGCGGATTTCAGTTTAATCTAGGTCTTCAATATCGTCATTCCATAAATGACAACTTACAACTAATTGGAGGGATTACAGGAGACCTACCATTATCAGTAGGAGCAGAGCGAATTTTAAAATGGGAAAAACTAAATGCCAACTCCACCAATACCAATGTCTTAGACACCATTTTGTCGATCAACCAAGAAAAAAATAACTTACAATTACCCCCTAGTCTAGGGGCAGGAATTACACTTCAAAAAGGAGCCGACTGGCTGGTTGGACTTGACCTAAAATGGGAAGGATGGGATAGCTTTGAAAAATTTGGACGCGCCGACTCGTCTTTAGTTTCCTCTATTCGTATTGGTGCTGGAATCGAATTTGCCCCAGATGCCAATTCCTATGGCAAATTTTGGAAACGAACACGTTACCGCTTTGGTGGATACTATAATACTGGACATATTCAAATAGGCAACCAAAATATCTCGGAATTTGCAGTTACCGCAGGACTGGGACTACCAATGCGTCGTATTAGCTCTCTAAATATCTCCCTCGAAGCTGGCCAAAGAGGAAGTATTACTGACAATCTGCTTCGAGAAACTTTTTTTCAAGCAACTTTCGGTATCAGTCTCAATGATAAATGGTTCCAACAACGAAAATATGACTAATTTGCTGCAACAAATGTGACAAAATCATGTTTGTATGATCAAAAAAACAAAAACCTACTGTTTTTTATACTTTTTATATTGATACTAGCAAGTGATTTGATATTTTTACATCACAAAGAAAACACTGCTCTCCTCTAACACGTGACAAATAATTGTTTTACAAACGTCCTGTTAGTAAAGATGAAAAAATAAATGAGTCCATAATGTGACACTAGCTTGTTGCTAGTCAAGGCGTCAAACGTAGGCGATCATCTATAGCCAGCTAACAGATGCGAGGCTTTACAACGCTGAATAGCGACAAGATAGTCAGCATTATGGTCTTAGTTATTTATTCTTCTTTACTTATACTGTCATATCATCACAAACTAGTGAAACAGAAAAGCTATCCTTCAACATCCCAACAGAATAGATAGCATCATGAAATAGGCCATAGTCCCACTATAACCGTTTCACTACCAACAAACAAGCAAATTGTTGATCATTAATAAAAAACATTAATCATGAAATTGCTATTAAAATTTAGTGTTTTATCAATGTTCCTAGCATTGATAATGTCTATTGGCTGTACACCTAAAGCAGGTAAAAAAGTAGCCAAAGATGTCAAAGAACAAGAACCTATTATTCTTACAGCTGCCGATTCATTACTATTGGAAGATAAAATGATTTGGGGAGCAGATAGTAACAAATCTCAAGAACAATATTCCTTATACCGAGAATATTTTAAACAAGACGCTTACGAAGATGCACTTCCTTACTGGCGTACTTTTTACGCAATGGCTCCCAAAGCACGTAAAACACCTTATTTAGATGGTGAAAAAATGTACCTCTCTTTACTCGACAAGCAAATAGAAGCTGCCGAATGTACAGATGGAGAAGTAGTTCCAGGAAGTAAAGTAAGTAGCTGTAAAGACCATGACGGTTTTGAAAAATGGAAATACAAAGATGAAAAAGTAGCAAAAGCCTACCTAGATACTGTTTTTAACTTACTAGACGTTAGAGAAGAACATTTCGGTGAAAGAGGACTCATCGCTGCCAAAAAAGGACAAATTCTTTCTCGTTACTACAAAGAAGAAGAACAACAAATCTTAGACTACTATGATACCGCTATTGATATCAATGCAGAGGATGCGCCTCACTATACCCTTTACCCAAGTTTTGTTGGTAAAAGAAAAGCATTAGCCAAAAAAGAAATCGAAGGAAAAGACTTAATGAACTATTATGACCGCCTACTTGAAATTGTAGACTTCAACATCGACAAGAAAAATGATGCAGATCCTGAAGATTTGGACGCAATTACCGCAAAAGCTGCCAAATATGCTGCCGTTAAAACCAAACTAGAAGACTGGTACAAAAAACAAGAACAAAAACGAGAAGACTACATCGCCGAACAACAAAAACACTACGAAGAACAAAAAGCATATTACGAAAAACAAATTGCCGATCAAGAAGCAGCCTACAAAGCACAGTTAGCACAAAGAGATTCTGTACTAGCAGTTATTGATCAGTATAAAAAAGACTCTATCGCAAGAGCAGAATACTTTGCAGAGTTAGAAAAACGTGCCGCACAAGATGAAGCTTCCAAAAAAGCTGCTGAAGATTATGCCAAACAAATGGCACAATATGACTCTCAAATGGACGCTTGGAGACAAGCTAAATCGGCCCAAGAAGAAGCGGTTAAAAGACAACAACAAGCGGTTAAAACTGTTACCCAACAAGCAACTACTGTTTCGTCTGCACCTCCTAGTACTGCCGATATAGGCGGGGGTGGTAGTAGCCAATATAGCTCTATGGATTGTGGATCTTTGAAAGGCGAATATAATAGCAATAAGAGCGATGTAGGTACCCTAAAACAAATATACTCAGCAATGAAAAGAAATGGATGTCCTACCTTCGACGTGTTAAAATCTATCGTCGATATGGACCCATCTGCATCTCGTTGTCGTTATGTGGCTCAAACCTACATGAAAAACAAAGATTACGCAAATGCTAGTAAATACTACGAACAATCACTTCAATTCGAAAACGACCAAACCAAAAAAGCAAAAGTGTATTACCAGTTAGCTAAAATCGAACGCGTGGGTCGCAACAACTTCTCAAAAGCGCGTAACTTCGCTCAAAAAGCAGCAGGAATGCAAGCTGGTTGGGGTGCGCCATACATCTTCATTGGTGATATGTATATGAGCAGTCGTGGTTCTTGTAGCGACAAATTTGATGGATATTCTGTGTACTGGGTAGCTGCCGATATGTATTCTAAAGCTGCACAAATTGACCCAAGTGTAGCAGGAAAAGCTCGCTCTAAACTAAGTAGTGCTAAACGTGGTTTCCCAGATAAAGAAAAAGTCTTCTTTGCTGGTTTCCAACCTGGTCAACGCTATAAAGTAGGTTGCTGGATTGGTCAATCTACCAAAATTAGATAATCAGTTGGGCGTGTCCCCATTTTTGTCTACACAGATGCCACCAGCGAAAACGCTGGCTGGAGCATCTGTATAGACAAAAATAGGGTCGGGCTATCCGCTTGTAGTTGCCTCGTAGAAAAGCAGTTCGGCAACTACGCCTAGCAGTGTCTTCCTTCGTCAGCCCTGCTAGTCGTGCCTCACTAGCTTTCTACTTCGCCAAGCTACCGCTACTATCCCTCACGCA